>NZ_JBZYWI010000015.1:0-33842 GCF_058932755.1 Quadrisphaera sp. DVD1 | reverse complement strand
CGGGGCGGCGGCCTGCTGGGCCGCGAGCTCGCGCTGGGTGACGTCGCCCTTGTAGATCCAGACCTTCACGCCGATGCGGCCGAAGGTCGTCTTGGCCTCGTAGAAGCCGTAGTCGATGTTCGCCCGGAGGGTGTGCAGCGGCACGCGCCCCTCGCGGTAGAACTCCGAGCGGCTCATCTCCGCGCCGCCCAGGCGGCCGGCGCACTGCACCCGGATGCCCTTGGCGCCCGCGCGCTGGGCGGTCTGCATGCCCTTGCGCATGGCGCGGCGGAAGGAGACGCGGCTGGACAGCTGCTCGGCGATGCCCTGGGCCACCAGCTGCGCCTCGACCTCGGGGTTCTTCACCTCGAGGATGTTCAGCTGCACCTGCTTGCCCGTGAGCTTCTCGAGCTCGCCGCGCAGGCGGTCGGCCTCGGCGCCGCGGCGGCCGATGACGATGCCCGGGCGCGCGGTGTGGATGTCCACCCGCACGCGGTCGCGGGTGCGCTCGATCTCGACGCGCGCGATGCCGGCGCGGTCCATGCCCTTCGACATGAGCCGGCGGATCGCGACGTCCTCCTTCACGTAGTCGCTGTAGCGCTGGCCGGAGCGAGTGCTGTCAGCGAACCACCGGGAGCGGTGCTCGGTGGTGATGCCGAGACGGAACCCGTTCGGGTTGACCTTCTGTCCCACTACTGGTCCCTCCTCGGGCTCTGGGCGCCGCGCTCGGGCTGCGGCCCGACGACGACGGTGATGTGGCTGGTCCGCTTGAGGATCTGGCCCGCACGTCCCTGCGCCCGAGGGCGGAAACGCTTCAGGGTCGGTCCTTCATCCACGAACGCGGCCTGGACCACGAGGTCCTTCTCGTCGAAGGCCTCGCTGGCGCGGTCCGCCTTCACCCGGGCGTTCGCGATCGCGCTCTGCACGACCTTGAGCACCGGCTCGCTCGCCGCCTGGGGGGCGAAGCTCAGCACGGCGACGGCCTCGTTCGCCCGTCGGCCGCGGATGAGGTCGATGACCCTCCGCGCCTTCTGGGGCGTGACGCGGACGAACCGCGCCTGCGCCTTGGCTTCCATGTTCAGGTCCTACCTCTTCGTCGTCTGGTGTCGCGGTGCGGTCGGGAACGCTGCGGGGAGTCGCCGCGTCAGCGGCGACGGCCCCGGCGGTCGTCCTTCTCGTGGCCGCGGAAGGTCCGCGTGGGGGCGAACTCCCCGAGCTTGTGCCCGACCATCGACTCCGTGACGAAGACCGGGACGTGCTTGCGGCCGTCGTGCACCGCGATGGTGTGCCCGAGCATGTCCGGCACGATCATCGAGCGGCGCGACCACGTCCGGATCACGTTCTTGGTGCCCCGCTCGTTCTGGACGTCCACCTTCTTCTGGAGGTGGTCGTCGACGAAGGGGCCCTTCTTCAGGCTGCGCGGCATGTTCGGGCTCTCTCTCAGCGCTTCTTGCCGGTGCGGCGGCGGCGGACGATCTGACTGTCGCTGGCCTTGCCCGGCTTGCGGGTGCGGCCCTCGGGCTTGCCCCACGGGCTGACCGGGTGCCGGCCGCCGGAGGTCTTGCCCTCACCACCACCGTGCGGGTGGTCGATCGGGTTCATCGCGACGCCGCGCACGGTCGGGCGCTTGCCCTTCCAGCGCATGCGGCCGGCCTTGCCCCAGTTGATGTTCGACTGCTCGGCGTTGCCGACCTCGCCGACCGTGGCGCGGCAGCGCACGTCGACCAGGCGGACCTCGCCGGAGGGCAGGCGCAGCTGGGCGGTGCTGCCCTCGCGCGCCACGAGCTGCACCGAGGTGCCGGCCGAACGGGCGAGCTTCGCGCCGCCGCCCGGACGCAGCTCGATCGCGTGGACGACCGTGCCGACCGGGATGTTGCGCAGCGGCAGGTTGTTGCCGGGCTTGATGTCGGCCTCGGGGCCGTTCTCCACCATGTCGCCCTGCTTCAGGCGGGTCGGCGCCAGGATGTAGCGCTTGGTGCCGTCCACGTAGTGCAGCAGCGCCAGGCGGGCGGTGCGGTTGGGGTCGTACTCGATGTGAGCGACCTTCGCCGGCACGCCGTCCTTGTCGTGGCGGCGGAAGTCCACGACCCGGTAGGCGCGCTTGTGGCCGCCGCCCTGGTGGCGGGTGGTGATGCGGCCGCTGGAGTTGCGCCCGCCCTTCTTCGGCAGGGGGCGCACGAGGGACTTCTCCGGCTCGCTGCGCGTGACCTCGACGAAGTCGGCGACGGACGAGCCGCGCCGGCCGGGCGTGGTGGGCTTGTAGTTGCGGATGCCCATGTCAGGCCCCTCCCCCGAAGATGTCGATGGACCCCTCGCGCAGGGTGACGATCGCGCGCTTGGTGTCCTTGCGCTTGCCGGTCCCGGTCCGGGTGCGGCGCTTCTTGCCCTCGCGGTTGAGGGTGTTGACCGACTCGACCTTGACGCCGAAGACCTTCTCGACGGCGACCTTGATCTCGGTCTTGTTCGCCCGCGGGTCGACCAGGAAGGTGTACTTCCCCTGGTCGAGCAGCGCGTAGCTCTTCTCCGAGACGACCGGCGCGCGCAGCACGTCGCGCGGGTCCTTCCCGAAGGTCGCCGAGGCGCCGTCGACGGGAGTGGTGGGCTCGCTCATCAGGCCTGCTCCTCGGTGCTCTCAGCGCCGGTGGCGGTGCTCGCCGGTCCGGCGAGGAAGGCCTCGAGGGCGCTGCGGGTGAAGACGACGTCGTCGCTGACGAGGACGTCGTACGTGTTCAGCTGGTCGGCGTAGATGAGGTGCACGCCGTCAGCGTTGCGCAGGCTCTTCCAGCCGGCCTCGTCGCCGCGGGCCAGGACGACCAACTGCTTGGGGCGGCTGGACAGCCGGGCCACGGCCGCGATGGCGGTGCTGGTCGAGGGCGTCGTGCCCTCGACCACGCCGGTGAGGACGTGGATGCGCTCGTGGCGCGCCCGGTCCGACAGGGCCCCGCGCAGGGCGGCGGCCTTCATCTTCTTGGGCGTGCGCTGGGAGTAGTCGCGCGGCGTCGGGCCGTGCACCACGCCACCGCCGGTGAACTGCGGCGCGCGGATGGACCCCTGGCGCGCGCGCCCGGTGCCCTTCTGCTTGTACGGCTTGCGGCCGCCGCCTCGCACCTCGCCGCGGTTCTTGGTGCTGTGCGTGCCCTGGCGGGCCGCGGCCAGCTGGGCCACGACGACCTGGTGGATCAGCGGCACGTTGGTCTGGACGTCGAAGACGTCCCCGGGCAGCTCGACCGTTCCGGCCGCGTCGCCCGAGGGCTCCAGCACCTGGACCGTGCGCGTGGTGCGCCCGACCAGGTCGATCTCGGTGGTCGCAGAGGTGGTGGTCACCGTCTCAGCCCTCCGTCGGGGCGGCCTTGGCCGCCGTCTTGAGCAGCACCAGCGCACCGCGGTGGCCGGGGACGGCGCCCTTGACGAGCACCAGCCCGCGCTCGGCGTCCACGGCGTGCACGGTGAGGTTCTGCGTGGTCTGGCGGACGGCGCCCATGCGGCCGGCCATCTTCAGGCCCTTGAACACGCGGCCGGGCGTCGAGGCCCCGCCGATCGAGCCGGGCTTGCGGTGGTTGCGGTGCGCACCGTGGCTGGCGCCGACGCCGGAGAAGCCGTGGCGCTTCATGACGCCGGCGGTGCCCTTGCCCCGGGTGGTGCCCGTGACGTCGATGACCTGGCCGGCGGTGAACAGCTCGGCGGTCAGCTCCTGGCCCACGGCGTAGTCGGCGGCGTCCGGCGTGCGGAGCTCGACGACGTGGCGGCGGGGGGTCGTCCCGGCCTTGGCGAAGTGACCGGCCAGCGGCTTGGTCACCTTGCGCGGGTCGATCTCGCCGAAGGCGAGCTGGACGCCGGCGTAGCCGTCGGTCTCGGGCGTGCGCACCTGCGTCACCACGCACGGGCCGGCCTGGACGACCGTGACCGGCACGAGGCGGCCGGAGTCGTCCCAGACCTGCGTCATGCCGAGCTTGGCGCCCAGCAGGCCGGCGACGCGGCGCTGGGTGGTGGTCGTGGTCATGGTGTGTCGATCCCTCGCAGCCGGACTCAGAGCTTGATCTCGATGTTCACGTCCGCAGGCAGGTCGAGCCGCATGAGCGAGTCCACCGCCTTCGGCGTGGGATCGATGATGTCGATCAGCCGCTTGTGCGTGCGCATCTCGAAGTGCTCGCGGCTGTCCTTGTACTTGTGCGGCGAGCGGATGACCACGTACACGTTCTTCTCCGTCGGCAGCGGCACCGGCCCGACGACCGTGGCGCCGGCGTTGGTGACCGTGTCGACGATCTTGCGCGCCGAGCTGTCGATGACCTCGTGGTCGTACGACTTCAGCCGGATGCGGATCTTCTGTCCCGCCATGGCTCGTTCCCCTCGTCGTCCCGTTGGATCGCGGGGCGGGAGGGCCAGACCGACCCCCGAGGTCGGGCGTGTCGCGATCTCCCGCGCACTGCACCGACCGGCGCTCTCGCGCCCGTGGGGGTGGTTGTCCCGTCCCGGTCTCCCGGGCGCCGGCACTGCACCCTGGTGTCCACCTGGTCGGTGGCAGCGCGTGCCGGACAACCCGGTAATAGTGCCAGACGCGACCCCCGGGAGTCCAATCCACCTCCGGCGCCCTCCGGCAGCTCCGCCCGGGGACGACGGAGGGCCCGGGCGCAGCGCGCCCGGGCCCTCCAGCCGGTGCCCCCTCAGGGGCGGTGGCTCACTTGATGATCTTGGTGACCTGGCCGGCGCCCACGGTGCGGCCGCCCTCGCGGATGGCGAAGCGCAGGCCCTCCTCCATGGCGATCGGCTGGATCATCGCGACCGTCATCTCGGTGTTGTCGCCGGGCATGACCATCTCGGTGCCCTCGGGCAGCGTGATGACGCCGGTGACGTCCGTGGTGCGGAAGTAGAACTGCGGGCGGTAGTTCGAGTAGAACGGGTTGTGACGCCCACCCTCGTCCTTGGACAGGATGTAGACCCGCGCCTCGAAGTCCGTGTGGGGCGTGATGGAGCCCGCCTTGCACACGACCTGGCCGCGCTCGACGTCCTCGCGCTTGAGGCCGCGGAGCAGCAGGCCGACGTTCTCGCCCGCGCGCCCCTCGTCCAGCAGCTTGCGGAACATCTCGATGCCGGTGACCGTCGTGCTCTGCGACTTCTGACGGATGCCGACGATCTCGACGGTCTCGTTGACCTTGAGGATGCCGCGCTCGATGCGGCCGGTCACCACGGTGCCGCGGCCGGTGATCGTGAAGACGTCCTCGACGGGCATGAGGAACGGCTTGTCGACCTCGCGCTCGGGCTGCGGGATCGCGGTGTCGACGGCGTCCATCAGCTCCATGAGCTTGCCGCCCCACTCGGCGTCGCCCTCGAGCGCCTTCAGCGCCGAGACCCGGACGACCGGCAGGTCGTCACCGGGGAACTCGTAGCTGGACAGCAGCTCGCGGACCTCCATCTCGACGAGCTCGAGGATCTCCTCGTCGTCGACCATGTCGGCCTTGTTCAGCGCCACCACGATGTAGGGGACGCCGACCTGGCGGGCCAGGAGCACGTGCTCCTTGGTCTGCGGCATCGGGCCGTCGGTGGCGGCGACCACGAGGATCGCGCCGTCCATCTGGGCCGCACCGGTGATCATGTTCTTGATGTAGTCGGCGTGCCCGGGGCAGTCGACGTGCGCGTAGTGGCGCGACTCGGTCTGGTACTCGACGTGCGCGATCGAGATCGTGATCCCGCGCTGCTTCTCCTCCGGCGCCTTGTCGATCTGGTCGAACGGCGTGAAGGGGTTCAGGTCCGGGTACTTGTCGTGCAGGACCTTGGAGATCGCCGCCGTCAGCGTCGTCTTGCCGTGGTCGATGTGCCCGATGGTGCCGATGTTGACGTGCGGCTTGGTCCGCTCGAACTTGGCCTTGGCCACTGGAGTCCTCCTGAGAGCTTCTCGAACTGGTGCGATGGTAGTCGTGCCGGCGCGCGCCGTGAGCAGGCGCTGTCCCGCTGATCGCTCAGCGGGGGCCCCTCACTCGCCGCGGGCCTTCTTGACGATCTCCTCCGCGACGTTGCGCGGCACCTCGCCGTAGCTGTCGAACGTCATCGTGTACACCGCGCGGCCCTGGGTCTTGGACCGCAGGTCGCCGACGTACCCGAACATCTCCGACAGCGGCACGGTGGCCCGCACGATCTTCGCGCCGCTGATGTCCTCCATGGCCGAGATCTGGCCACGGCGGGCGTTGAGGTCGCCGATCACCTCGCCCATGTAGTCCTCGGGCGTGCGGACCTCGACGGCCATGATGGGCTCCAGCAGGACCGGGTCGGCCTTGCGGACGGCCTCCTTGAGGACCATGGAGCCGGCGACCTTGAACGCCATCTCCGAGGAGTCGACGTCGTGGTAGGCGCCGTCCAGGAGGGTGGCCTTGATCCCGACGAGCGGGTAGCCGGCCACGACGCCGAGCTGCATGGCGTCCTGGATGCCGTGGTCGACGCTGGGGATGTACTCGCGCGGGACGCGGCCACCGGTGACCTTGTTCTCGAACTCGTACATCTGGCCCTCGGACGTGTCCAGGGGCTCGATCTTGACCTGCACCTTGGCGTACTGGCCCGACCCACCGGTCTGCTTCTTGTGGGTGTAGTCCAGCTTGTCCACGGTGCGGCGGATGGTCTCGCGGTAGGCGACCTGCGGCTTGCCGACGCTGGCGTCCACCTTGAACTCGCGGCGCATCCGGTCGACGAGGATGTCGAGGTGGAGCTCCCCCATCCCCTTGATGATGGTCTGGGAGGTCTCCTCGTCCTGCTCGACCTGGAAGGTCGGGTCCTCCTCGGCCAGCTTCTGGATGGCCGTGCTGAGCTTCTCCTGGTCGGCCTTCGTCTTCGGCTCGATCGCCACGGAGATGACCGGCTCCGGGAAGGTCATCGACTCCAGGACGATCTGGTTCTGCGGGTCGCAGAGCGTGTCGCCGGTGGTCGTGTCCTTGAGGCCGATCATCGCGTAGATGTGGCCGGCGCCGGCCTCGTCGACCGGGTTCTCCTTGTTGGAGTGCATCTGGAAGAGCTTCCCGATGCGCTCCTTCTTGCCCTTGGTCGAGTTGATGACCTGGGCGCCGCCGGCGACCTTGCCCGAGTACACCCGGACGTAGGTGAGCTTGCCGAAGAACGGGTGGGTGGCGACCTTGAAGGCCAGCGCGGAGAACGGCTCGTCCGTGCTCGGGGCCCGGGTGATCGACACGTCCTCGTCGCCGACCTTGTGGCCCACCATCGGCGGGACGTCGAGCGGGGAGGGCAGGTAGTCGATGACGGCGTCGAGCATGGGCTGGACGCCCTTGTTCTTGAACGCCGAGCCGCACATCACGGGGTACAGCGCGCTCGTGACCGTGAGCTTGCGGATGCCCGCCTTGATCTCCTCGGGGGACAGGTCCTCACCGCCCAGGTACTTCTCGAGCAGCGCCTCGTCGGCCTCGGCGACGGTCTCGACCAGCTGCTGGCGGTACTCGGCGGCCTGCTCGGCCAGGTCGGCCGGGATCTCCTCGATCTCGTAGGCCTCGCCCTTGCCGGTGTCGCCGCGCCAGGTGAGGGCGCGCATGTACACGAGGTCGACGACGCCGACGAAGGAGTTCTCCGCACCGATCGGGAGCTGGATCACCAGCGGGGTCGCCCCCAGGCGCTCCTTGATGGTGCGCACGGTGAAGTAGAAGTCCGCGCCCAGCTTGTCCATCTTGTTGACGAAGCAGATGCGGGGGACGTCGTACTTGTCCGCCTGGCGCCAGACCGTCTCGGACTGGGGCTCCACGCCCTCCTTGCCGTCGAAGACGGCGACCGCGCCGTCCAGGACGCGCAGCGACCGCTCGACCTCGACCGTGAAGTCGACGTGGCCGGGCGTGTCGATGATGTTGATCTGGTTGCCCTCCCAGAAGCAGGTGGTGGCGGCGGAGGTGATGGTGATGCCCCGCTCCTGCTCCTGCTCCATCCAGTCCATCGTGGCTGCGCCGTCGTGGACCTCGCCGATCTTGTAGTTGATCCCCGTGTAGAAGAGGATCCGCTCCGTCGTCGTGGTCTTGCCGGCGTCGATGTGCGCCATGATGCCGATGTTGCGGACCTTCGTGAGGTCCGTCAGCACGTCCAGTGCCACGCTGTGGTCCTGCCTGTCTGGCCGGTGAGGCCTTTGCCGTGGTGGTGGTTCCGGGGGTGTCCCCGGTGACCACCGGGGGCTGGCGAGGACGGGCTCCCGCGAGCGGGAGCCCGTCGGATCACCAGCGGTAGTGCGCGAACGCCTTGTTCGACTCGGCCATCTTGTGGGTGTCCTCGCGGCGCTTGACCGCGGCCCCCAGGCCGTTGCTGGCGTCGATGATCTCGTTCATCAGGCGCTCCGTCATGGTCTTCTCGCGGCGGGCGCGGGAGTAGCCGACCAGCCAGCGCAGGGCCAGCGTGGTGGAGCGGCCCGCGCGGACCTCGATCGGCACCTGGTAGGTGGCGCCGCCGACGCGGCGGGAGCGCACCTCGAGGGCCGGCTTGACGTTGTCCATCGCCTTCTTGAGGGCGATGGTCGGGTCCTGGCCGGTCTTCTCGCGGGCACCCTCGAGCGCGCCGTAGACGATCCGCTCGGCGGTGGACTTCTTGCCGTCGACGAGGATCTTGTTGACCAGCTGGGTGACCAGCGGCGAGCCGTAGACGGGGTCCACGACGAGCGGCCGCTTCGGGGCGGGTCCCTTGCGAGGCATCAGCTGTTCCCCTTCTTCGCGCCGTACCGGCTGCGAGCCTGCTTGCGGTTCTTGACCGCCTGGGTGTCGAGCGCGCCGCGCACGATCTTGTAGCGCACGCCCGGGAGGTCCTTCACGCGGCCGCCGCGCACGAGCACGATCGAGTGCTCCTGCAGGTTGTGGCCCTCGCCCGGGATGTAGGCCGTGACCTCGACCTGGCTGGACAGGCGGACGCGAGCCACCTTGCGCAGCGCCGAGTTCGGCTTCTTGGGGGTGGTGGTGTAGACGCGGGTGCACACGCCGCGACGCTGCGGGCTCCCCTTGAGGGCCGGCGTGTTGGACTTGCTGGCCTTGTCCTGGCGGCCCTTGCGGACCAGTTGCTGGATCGTGGGCACCGGGTCTCCGTACCTGTTCTTGTCTGCGGGATGGCGTTCGGGGTGGTGCTGCGGTCAGGCCGGGGCTGGCACCGAGGTGCTGCCGGCTGTCCGGGGCCGTGGCCCCCGTGGTCGGGCGTGTCGCCCGCCGGTCACCGGGGCCGATGGCGGCCCTGGCGCACGAGGGCCCGGGCGCGCCCGGGCTCTCCCCCAGGGTACGCCGGTGTGACCAGCAGCGTCAAAGCAGCCCGAGCAGGGCACCGGCCGCCGGCCCCGCAGGAGCGGAGACGGCGGCCGGTGGCACCCGACGGGGTCGTGCTCAGCGGCCGTAGCCGCCGGTGTCGTACTCCTCCAGCGGGACGGCCTGGCCCGCGCCGGCACCGAAGTAGCCGTCGTAGTCCGTGTCGTCGTAGCCGGGGACCGCGTACATCGCGGCCTTGGCCTCCTCGGTCG
This sequence comes from Quadrisphaera sp. DVD1, assembly GCF_058932755.1. Lineage (NCBI taxonomy): Bacteria > Bacillati > Actinomycetota > Actinomycetes > Kineosporiales > Kineosporiaceae > Quadrisphaera > Quadrisphaera sp. DVD1. The sequence continues at coordinate 24,397 of NZ_JBZYWI010000015.1, read as the reverse complement.
GCTCCACCTGCACGTCGCGGTAGCGGGACAGGCCCGTGCCGGCCGGGATGAGCTTGCCCAGGATGACGTTCTCCTTGAGCCCGAGCAGGGGGTCGCTGCGGCCGTTGAGGGCCGCCTCGGTGAGCACCCGGGTGGTCTCCTGGAAGGAGGCCGCCGAGAGCCAGGACTCCGTGGCGAGGGAGGCCTTGGTGATGCCCATCAGCTCGGGACGGCCGGCCGCCGGGGTGCCGCCCTCGGCGACCACCCTGCGGTTCTCCGTCTCGAACCGGGAGCGCTCGGCCAGCTCGCCGGGCAGCAGCTCGGCGTCGCCGGAGTCGATGATCGTCACGCGGCGCAGCATCTGCCGCACGATGACCTCGATGTGCTTGTCGTGGATGCCCACGCCCTGGCTGCGGTAGACCCGCTGGACCTCGTCCACCAGGTGCTTCTGCACGGCGCGGGGGCCGAGGATGCGCAGCACCTGCTTGGGGTCGACCGACCCGGCGATGAGCTGGCGCCCGACCTCCACGTGCTCGCCGTCGGCGACCAGCAGGCGGGCCCGCTTGGTCACCAGGTGGGCGATCTCCTCCGAGCCGTCGTCGGGGGTGACGACGATCCGGCGGGTGCGGTCGGCGTCCTCGATCGTGACGCGGCCGGCGGCCTCGACGATCGGGGCCTGGCCCTTGGGGGTGCGGGCCTCGAACAGCTCCTGCACGCGCGGGAGGCCGTGCGTGATGTCGCCGCCCTCGGACGCCACACCACCGACGTGGAAGGTGCGCATCGTCAGCTGGGTGCCGGGCTCGCCGATCGACTGGGCGGCGATGATGCCGACCGCCTCGCCGATGTCCACGAGCTTGCCGCTGGCCAGGGAGCGGCCGTAGCAGAGCGCGCAGGTGCCGACCTTGGACTCGCAGGTGAGGACCGAGCGGATCTTGACCTCGGTCACCCCCTGGGCGACCAGGTCGTTGATGAGCACGTCGCCGACGTCGGCGCCGGCCTCGGCCACCACCTGGCCGTCGACCTCCACCGCCGTCGCCAGGGTGCGGGCGTAGACGCTGGTCTCGACGGTGTCGATCTTGCGGAGGACGCCGGTGGCGTCCTGCGTGGCGATCGGCAGGGTCAGGCCGCGCTCGGTGCCGCAGTCGTCCTCGCGGACGATGACGTCCTGGGAGACGTCCACCAGGCGCCGGGTGAGGTACCCGGAGTCGGCGGTGCGCAGCGCGGTGTCGGCCAGGCCCTTGCGGGCGCCGTGCGTGGAGATGAAGAACTCCAGCACGGACAGGCCCTCGCGGAAGCTGGACTTCACCGGGCGGGGGATGATCTCGCCGCGCGGGTTGGCGACGAGCCCCTTCATGCCGCCGATCTGGCGCATCTGCATCCAGTTGCCTCGCGCCCCCGAGGTGACCATCCGGTAGATGGTGTTCTTCGGGTCGATGGAGGCCTCGAGGTCCTCGGCCACCTCGTTGGTGCCCAGCGTCCAGATCTCGATGAGCTCCTGGCGGCGCTCGTCGTCCGTGATCAGACCGGCCTCGTACTGCTGCTGGACCTTCTCGGCACGCGCCTCGTACTTCTCGAGGATCGCCTGCTTGTGGTCCGGCGAGACGAGGTCGGAGATGGAGATCGTCGTCCCCGAGCGGGTCGCCCAGTGGAAGCCGGCCTCCTTGAGGGCGTCGAGGGTCGCGGCGACCTGCACCTTGGGGTAGCGCTCGGCGAGGTCGTTGACGATCGTCGACAGGCGCTTCTTGTCCACCACCTCGTTGACGAAGCGGTAGTCCGTCGGCAGCGTCTCGTTGAACAGCGCCCGGCCCAGGGTGGTCTCGAGCAGCAGGGGGTCGCCCTGCTCCCAGCCCTCGGGCACGACGGCGCCGGCCGGCGGGACGATGCCCTGGAGCCGCAGGCGCACGGTGGCGCCCAGGTCGAGCACGCGGGCGTCGAAGGCCATGACGGCCTCGGAGACCGAGCCGAAGACCCGCCCCTCCCCCGCGCCGCCCTCGACGGAGGACGTCAGGTGGAAGAGGCCGATGACCATGTCCTGGGTGGGCATGGTGACCGGGCGGCCGTCCGCCGGCTTGAGGATGTTGTTGCTCGAGAGCATCAGCACCCGCGCCTCGGCCTGGGCCTCGGCGCTCAGCGGCAGGTGCACGGCCATCTGGTCGCCGTCGAAGTCGGCGTTGAAGGCGGTGCAGACCAGCGGGTGGATCTGGATGGCCTTGCCCTCGACCAGCTGCGGCTCGAAGGCCTGGATCCCCAGGCGGTGCAGGGTGGGTGCGCGGTTGAGCATCACCGGGTGCTCGGTGATGACCTCCTCCAGCACGTCCCAGACCACGGGGCGGGCGCGCTCGACCATGCGCTTGGCCGACTTGATGTTCTGCGCGTGGTTGAGGTCGACCAGGCGCTTCATGACGAAGGGCTTGAACAGCTCCAGCGCCATCGGCTTCGGCAGGCCGCACTGGTGCAGCTTCAGCTGCGGGCCCACGACGATGACCGAGCGCCCGGAGTAGTCCACGCGCTTGCCGAGCAGGTTCTGGCGGAACCGCCCCTGCTTGCCCTTGAGCATGTCGGACAGCGACTTCAGCGGCCGGTTGCCCGGGCCGGTGACCGGGCGCCCGCGGCGGCCGTTGTCGAACAGCGCGTCGACGGCCTCCTGGAGCATCCGCTTCTCGTTGTTGACGATGATCTCGGGCGCGCCGAGGTCGAGCAGGCGCTTGAGCCGGTTGTTCCGGTTGATCACGCGCCGGTAGAGGTCGTTCAGGTCGGAGGTCGCGAAGCGGCCGCCGTCCAGCTGCACCATCGGGCGCAGGTCCGGCGGGATCACCGGGACGGCGTCCAGGACCATGCCCAGGGGCGAGTTGGTCGTCGTGAGGAACGCGGAGACGACCTTGAGGCGCTTGAGGGCGCGGGTCTTGCGCTGGCCCTTGCCCGACCGGATGGTCTCGCGCAGCGACTCGGCCTCGGCCACGAGGTCGAAGGACTCCAGGCGCTTCTGGATCGCCGCAGCGCCCATGCCGCCCTCGAAGTACAGCCCGTACCGGTCGCGCAGCTCGCGGTAGAGCATCTCGTCGCCCTCGAGGTCGGCGACCTTGAGCTTGGCGAAGCGGTCCCAGACCTGCCCGAGGCGGTCGATCTCGGCGTCCGCGCGGCGGCGGATCGCGTTCATCTCCCGCTCGGCGGACTCCCGGACGCGACGGCGCGCGTCGCCCTTGGCGCCCTCGGCCTCGAGCTCGGCGAGGTCGGCCTCGAGCTTCTGGGCCCGGGTCTCCACGTCGGAGTCGCGGCGGTCGGCGACCTGCTTCTTCTCCACGTCCATCTGGGCCTGCAGGGACGGCAGGTCGCGGTGGCGGGACTCCTCGTCGACCCACGTGATCATGTAGGCGGCGAAGTAGATGATCTTCTCGAGGTCCTTGGGGGCCAGGTCGAGCAGGTACCCGAGCCGGCTGGGGACGCCCTTGAAGTACCAGATGTGGGTCACCGGAGCGGCGAGCTCGATGTGGCCCATCCGCTCACGACGCACCTTGGCGCGCGTGACCTCCACGCCGCAGCGCTCGCAGATGATGCCCTTGAAGCGCACGCGCTTGTACTTGCCGCAGTAGCACTCCCAGTCCCGGGTGGGGCCGAAGATCTTCTCGCAGAAGAGCCCGTCCTTCTCCGGCTTGAGGGTGCGGTAGTTGATGGTCTCCGGCTTCTTGACCTCGCCGTGGGACCAGGTCCGGATGTCGTCGGCGGTGGCGAGGCCGATGCGCAGCTCGTCGAAGAAGTTGACGTCGAGCACGAGGTTCCTTCTCTCGCTCAGTGGTGCGGTGTGTCGGGTCTGACGGAGGGCAGGTCGTGCCGCGGCCGTCAGACCTCCTCGACGCTGCTGGGCTCGCGACGGGAGAGGTCGATGCCCAGCTCCTCAGCCGCGCGGAAGACGTCGTCGTCGGTCTCCCGCATCTCGATCGACGTGCCGTCGCTGGAGAGGATCTCCACGTTCAGGCACAGCGACTGCATCTCCTTGATGAGCACCTTGAAGGACTCGGGGATTCCGGGCTCGGGGATGTTCTCCCCCTTCACCACGGCCTCGTAGACCTTCACGCGCCCGAGGACGTCGTCCGACTTGATGGTCAGGAGCTCCTGCAGCGCGTACGCCGCGCCGTAGGCCTCCAGCGCCCAGACCTCCATCTCGCCGAACCGCTGGCCGCCGAACTGGGCCTTACCGCCCAGGGGCTGCTGCGTGATCATGGAGTAGGGGCCGGTCGAGCGGGCGTGGATCTTGTCGTCGACCAGGTGGTGGAGCTTCAGGATGTACATGTAGCCCACCGACACCGGCTCGGGGAACGGCTCGCCGGAGCGGCCGTCGAAGAGCCGGGCCTTGCCCGAGCCGTCGACCAGGCGGACGCCGTCGCGGGTCTTGATCGTCGAGTCCAGCAGACCCGTGATCTCGTCCTCGGAGACGCCGTCGAACACCGGGGTGGCGACCGGCGTGCCCGGGGCGACCTCGCGGGCCACCTCCGGCACGTGGACGGCCCACTCGGCGCCCTCCTCGATCTTCCAGCCCTGCTTGGCGATCCAGCCCAGGTGCAGCTCGAGGACCTGGCCGACGTTCATCCGGCCCGGCACGCCGAGCGGGTTGAGCACGATGTCGACCGCGGTGCCGTCCTCGAGGAACGGCATGTCCTCCACCGGGAGGATCTTGGAGATGACGCCCTTGTTGCCGTGGCGCCCGGCGAGCTTGTCGCCGTCCGTGATCTTGCGCTTCTGGGCCACGTAGACGCGGACCAGCTGGTTCACGCCCGGGGGCAGCTCGTCGCCGTCCTCGCGGTCGAAGACCTTCACGCCGATGACCGTGCCCGACTCGCCGTGGGGCACCTTGAGGGAGGTGTCGCGCACCTCGCGCGCCTTCTCGCCGAAGATCGCGCGCAGCAGACGCTCCTCGGGGGTCAGCTCGGTCTCGCCCTTGGGCGTCACCTTGCCGACGAGGATGTCGCCGGGGACGACCTCCGCACCGATCCGGATGATCCCGCGCTCGTCGAGGTCGGCGAGGACCTCCTCGGCGACGTTGGGGATGTCCCGGGTGATCTCCTCCGGGCCCAGCTTGGTGTCGCGGGCGTCGACCTCGTGCTCCTCGATGTGGATCGAGGAGAGGACGTCGTCCTGGACGATGCGCTGGCTGAGGATGATCGCGTCCTCGTAGTTGTGGCCCTCCCACGGCATGAAGGCCACGAGCAGGTTGCGCCCGAGGGCCAGCTCGCCCTGGTCGGTCGAGGGGCCGTCGGCCAGGACCGCGCCGGCGTCCACGTGCTCGCCCTCGACGGCCAGCACGCGCTGGTTGTAGGACGTGCCCTGGTTCGACCGGCGGAACTTCGCCAGGCGGTAGGTGCTCGAGGTGCCGTCGTCGTTGGCGACGGTCACGGCGTCGGCCGAGACCGCGGTGACGGCGCCCGGCTTCTCGGCCACGACCACGTCACCGGCGTCGACCGCCGCGTGGAGCTCCATGCCGGTGCCGACCAGCGGCGCCTCGGAGCGCACCAGCGGCACGGCCTGGCGCTGCATGTTGGCGCCCATGAGCGCGCGGTTGGCGTCGTCGTGCTCGAGGAACGGGATCATCGCCGTCGCCACCGACACCATCTGGCGCGGGGAGACGTCCATGTAGTCGACCTCGTCGGCGGGCACGAACTCGGCCTCGCCGCCCTTGGCGCGCACGAGGACGCGGGCCTCGGAGAAGCGCAGGTCCTCGGTCAGCGGGGCGTTGGCCTGCGCGATGACGTGCTCGTCCTCCTCGTCAGCGGTGAGGTAGTCCACCTCGTCGCTGACCTGGCCGTCGACGACCCTGCGGTACGGGGTCTCGACGAAGCCGAAGGGGTTGATCCGCCCGTAGCTCGACAGCGACCCGATGAGGCCGATGTTCGGGCCCTCCGGGGTCTCGATCGGGCACATGCGGCCGTAGTGCGAGGGGTGGACGTCGCGGACGTCCATGCCGGCGCGGTCGCGGGACAGGCCGCCCGGGCCGAGCGCGGACAGGCGGCGCTTGTGGGTCAGACCGGCGAGCGGGTTGGTCTGGTCCATGAACTGCGACAGCTGGCTGGTCCCGAAGAACTCCTTGATGGAGGCCACCACGGGACGGATGTTGATCAGGGTCTGGGGCGTGATCGCCTCGACGTCCTGGGTCGTCATCCGCTCGCGGACCACGCGCTCCATCCGGGACAGCCCGGTGCGCACCTGGTTCTGGATCAGCTCGCCGACCGCGCGCAGGCGGCGGTTGCCGAAGTGGTCGATGTCGTCGACCTCGACGCGGATGTCCGTGTCGACGCCGCCGCGGCGGCCCTTCATGGTGCTGCCGCCGTCGTGCAGGGTGACCAGCAGGCGGATCGTCGCCACGATGTCGGCGACCGACAGCGTGCCGGCGCTCAGCGGCTCCTCCAGCCCGAGCTTCCGGTTCAGCTTGTACCGGCCGACCTTGGCGAGGTCGTAGCGCTTGGGGTTGAAGTACAGGTTGTCCAGCAGCGTCTGGGCCGCCTCGCGCGTCGGCGGCTCGCCCGGGCGCAGCTTGCGGTAGATGTCGAGCAGCGCGTCGTCCTGGCCGGTGGTGCTGTCCTTCTCCAGGGTGGCGCGGATCGACTCGAACTGGCCGAACTCCTCGAGGATCTGGGAGTCGGTCCAGCCGAGCGCCTTGAGCAGCACCGTGACGGACTGCTTGCGCTTGCGGTCGATGCGCACGCCGACCATGTCGCGCTTGTCGATCTCGAACTCGAGCCAGGCGCCGCGCGAGGGGATGACCTTCGCGGTGTAGACGTCCTTGTCGGAGGTCTTGTCGACCGAGCGCTCGAAGTAGACGCCCGGGGAGCGCACGAGCTGCGAGACGACGACGCGCTCGGTGCCGTTGATGACGAAGGTGCCGCGAGGGGTCATGAGCGGGAAGTCGCCCATGAACACCGTCTGGCTCTTGATCTCGCCGGTGGTGGCGTTCATGAACTCGGCCGTGACGAAGAGCGGGGCCGCGTAGGTCATGTCCCGCTCCTTGCACTCCTCCAGGGAGTACTTGGGCGGCTCGAACCGGTGGTCGCGGAACGACAGCGACATGGAGCCGGAGAAGTCCTCGATCGGAGAGATCTCCTCGAAGATGTCCTCCAGGCCCGAGGTGTCGGGGACCTCGCCGGCGGTCTGCGCCTGGGCCACCCGGGCGCGCCAGCGCTCGTTGCCGAGCAGCCAGTCGAAGCTCTCGGTCTGGAGGGCGAGGAGGTCGGGGACGTCGAGCGGTTCGCGGATCTTCGCGAACGAGACGCGGCGGTGAGCCGCGGTGGAGCTGGTGCTGGGGCGGAGCGAGGTGCGCGAGGCGACCAAGAGGAGTCCTTCCACGGTCCTGCGGACGGTGCGGAGGCAAGCCGAGCAGCCCCTAGCCGGTGACGAGCCGGTGTCGAGGCGGAAGCAGGGGTTTGCGCAAGGATTTACCTTACCGGGCGGGAACGCACAAGTCCAGCGGCCGAGGAGCAGCTCCTGCGATCCCCATCGATCGCGGTGCTCCGGGCGCCGGGGCCCGCTGTCGGCACGAGCATGACTGGCAGGGCCCCGCCCGTCAAGCAGCGGCGCGCCCGGCGCGCCGGGCGGCGGCGGGACGGCGGTGGAACGCCGACGGCGCCGCTCCCCCGAGGGGGAGCGGCGCCGTCGGTGCGGTGCGGGGTGGGCGCCGGTCGGCGCCCGGTCTCACTTGACGGAGACGGTGGCGCCAGCGCCCTCGAGCTGCGCCTTGGCCTTCTCCGCGGCGTCCTTGGCGACCTTCTCCAGGACGGGCTTGGGAGCGCCGTCGACCAGGTCCTTGGCCTCCTTCAGGCCGAGGCTGGTGAGGGCGCGCACCTCCTTGATGACCTGGATCTTCTTGTCACCGGCGGCCTCGAGGACGACGTCGAACTCCGACTGCTCCTCGGCCTCCTCGGCGGCGCCACCGGCGCCACCAGCGGCGCCGGCCGCGGCGACCGCGACCGGAGCGGCGGCGGTGACCTCGAAGGTCTCCTCGAACTTCTTCACGAACTCGCTCAGCTCGATCAGCGTCATGTCCTTGAACGCGTCGAGCAGCTCGTCGGTGCTGAGCTTCGCCATGGTGGCGTCCTCCTCGCTGGGGTGGTGCACGGGTGTGTGGGGGTCTGGCGGGTGGTGCTGGTGCTGCCGGGGCCTCAGGCCTCGGCGGGGACCTCGGCGGCCGCGGCCTCCGGGGTGGCCTCCGAGGAGGCCTCGGGCGCGGCGGCGGAGGCCGGCGCTGCGGACTCCTGCTTCTCCCGCAGGGCGTCCACGGTGCGGACGGCCTTGGACAGCGGCGCGTTGAACAGGTACGCGGCGCGCGTGAGCGACGCCTTCATCGCGCCGGCCAGCTTGGCCAGCAGCACCTCGCGGGACTCGAGGTCCGCGAGGCTGGAGACCTCGGCCGCCGTGAGCGCGCGCCCCTCGAGGAACCCGCTCTTGATGACCAGCTGGGGGTTGGTGCGGGCGAACGCGCGCAGCCCCTTCGCGGCCTCCACCGGGTCACCGGTGATGAACGCGATCGCCGTCGGGCCGGAGAGCTGGCCCTCGAACGCGTCGACACCAGCCTCCTTGGCCGCGATGGCGGTCAGGGTGTTCTTGACGACCGCGTAGCTGCCGTGCTCGCCGATGGAGCGGCGCAGCTCCTTGAGCTGGGCGACGGTCAGCCCGCGGTACTCGGTCAGCACGCCCGCGGTGGAGCCGCGGAAGCGGTCCGTGAGCTCGGCGACTGCTGCCGCCTTGTCTGGCCTGGCCATGACCCTCCTTCCCTCGTGGGTGCCGGTGCAGAGGGTCCCGGACACGACGAGAGCCCCGGCGCAGGGGCGCTCGGGGCTCGCAGCCCAGGCCCGCGGACGGGGCTGGACGTCGGTCTCGGTCACACCTGCGCTGGACGCCCGCGCTGCGGGGCCTTCGGCCACCCTGGTGGGTGGCGACCGGCGGTCTTCGGCGGTACCAGACTACACGGCCCCCGAGGGTGCCCCGGTCAGCGCCTGGGCAGGCGCACGACGGAGACGAAGAAGTCGTCGATCTGCTGCACGACCTGCACGAAGCGGTCGAAGTCCACCGGCTTGGTGACGTAGGCGTTGGCGTGCAGGGAGTAGCTGCGCAGCACGTCCTCCTCCGCCTCGGAGGTGGTGAGCACGACCACGGGGATGCGGCGCAGGTCGGGGTCGGACTTGAGCTCGGCGAGCACCTCGCGGCCGTCCATCTTGGGGAGGTTGAGGTCGAGCAGGATGAGGTCCGGGGTGGGGGCCTCGGCGTGGGGGCCCTGCCGGCGCAGGAACTGCAGCGCCTCGACGCCGTCCCCCACCACGTGCAGGGTGTTCGCCACCTTGTGGTCCTCGAAGGCCTCCCGCGTCATGAGGACGTCACCGGGGTCGTCCTCCACGAGCAGCACCTCGATCACCTCTGCAGTCTCAGGCATCCACGTCCGTCCTTCCAGGCGTGAGCGCCCGTCGTGTCCCCGGGACCGCCGTGGCCCCGGCAGGTGCGCCGGCCGCCGAGGGCGCGCCCTCGGGCTGCGCGGGCAGCGTCCAGCGGATGGTGGTGCCCTGCTCCGCGGAGGTGTCGAGCCAGATCGCACCGCCGTGGTGCTCGACGATGCGCTTGCAGAGCGCCAGGCCGATGCCCGTGCCGCCGTACTCCTCCTTCGCGTGCAGCCGCTGGAAGATGACGAAGACGCGCTCGGCGTACTGCGGCGCGATGCCGATGCCGTTGTCGGAGACCGAGAGCTCCCAGCAGTCGCCCTCGGCCAGGCGCCGGGCGCCCACGTGCACCCGGGGCGCGCGGTCGGGGGCCGCGAACTTCACCGCGTTGGCCACGAGGTTCTGCAGCAGCTGGGTGAGCAGCCCCGCCTGGCCGGGCACGACGGGCAGCGGGTCGGCGGTGACCACCGCGCCGGACTCCTCGACGGCGGTCTCGAGGGAGGCCAGCGCTCGCCGCAGGCACTCCGCCAGGTCGGCGGTGGGGTGGGCCCCGTCGGCGGCCGGGGCCGAGCGGCCCACGCGCGAGAAGGTGAGCAGGTCGTTGATGAGCTGCTGCATGCGCTTGGCGCCGTCGACCGCGAAGTCGATGTACTGGTCGGCCCGGTCGTCCAGCTGCCCGCCGTACCGCTTCTGGAGCAGCTGGCAGAAGCTGGCGACCTTGCGCAGCGGCTCCTGCAGGTCGTGGGAGGCGACGTAGGCGAACTGCTCGAGGTCGCGGTTCGAGCGCGCGAGGTCCTCGCTGCGCTGCTCCAGGCGCCGGTGCGCGGCGTCGAGCTCCCGCGAGGCGGCCTCGGCGGCCTCGACCTGCGCCACGAGGCGCTGGCGCATGGTCTCCACGTCCGCCGCCAGGGCCAGCAGCTCGCGGGGCCCGTGGCCCGCCACGGGGTGCGCCAGGTCTCCGTCGCCGACCAGGCGGGTCTCGGCAGCGAGCTCGTGCACCGGGCGCAGCACCCAGCGCCGCAGCGCCAGCCACAGGCCCAGCGCGGAGGCTCCGGCGACCAGCGCGCTCAGCAGGACCGCGCTGAAGAGGAGGCCGGTGCTGTCCTCGAGCTGGGCCTTGGCCACGAGCCGGTGCTCGCGCAGCTCGCCGAGGTAGCCCTCGTAGTCCGCGCGGACGGCGTCGAAGAGCGCCTTGCCCTCGGTGAAGTCGTCCGCGGTCAGCGTGCTGCCCGCGGTGGTGCTGTCGATGGCCGGCTGCGCCCACTCGGTGAACCAGCGGCGGGCGCTGGCCCGCGCGCGCTCCAGCGCGGCGAGGGACTCCTCGTCACCCGCCAGGGCGGCCTCGACCTGGCGGCTCGCGAGCTCGTTGCGGTCACCCGCGTCCAGCGGTGCCAGCATCGCGGGGTCGCGGGTGAGGGCGTAGCCGCGCACGGCGTTCTGGGCGTCGACCAGCCACGTGAACTGCGTCTGGCTGAGCGTGACGGCGTCGTAGTAGTCGTCGGTGACCCGCTGCTGGTGCTCGCGCACCTGCAGCAGCTGCAGGACCGAGGCGCCCACGACGGCGAGCAGCAGCAGGCCCACGGCCGCGGCGACGGCGCCCAGGCGCCGGCGCAGGCTCCACGAGCGCCCCGGAGCGGCGACGGCCGCCCCCGCGCTCACTCCGCGCCCTCGGTGGTGGCCGCGACGAGGAGCACGGCGACGTCGTCGGAGAGCGGCTCGCCGTTGAGCGCGCCGGCCCGCTCCAGCACGCGGTCGAGCAGCGCCGCGTCTCCCCCGTCGCCCGCGCCGACCTCGGCGAGCACGCGCTCGAGGCCGGTGGCGCCCAGCCGCTCCGCGCCCGCGCCGTCCCAGCCCTCGATGAGCCCGTCGGTGAAGAGCAGCAGGCGCCAGGCGGGCGGCAGGTCGAGGTGGCGCGGGTGCCACTCGCCGCCCGGGAACAGGCCCAGGGCCGGGCCGTGGTCGGCCTCGGGCAGCTGGCGGGGCACGGGGTCCAGGAGCACCGGGTCGGGGTGGCCGGCGGACCACATCAGCGCCGAGCGGCGGTCCGGGGCGACGGAGAGCATGACCGCCGTCGTGAAGACCTCCTCGCTGCGGCGCTCGCGCACCAGGACGTCCTCCACCACCGGCAGCAGCCGCTCCACCGGCGTGCCGGCCAGCACGAGGGTCCGCCAGGCGATCCGCAGGCACACCCCGAGCGCGGCCTCGTCGGGCCCGTGCCCGGCGACGTCCCCGACGAGCACGAGCAGCGTGCCGTCGGCGACCTCCACCACGTCGTAGAAGTCCCCGCCCAGCAGCGCGCCGCGGCCGGGCCGGTAGCGCGTGGTCACCGACACGCGCGGGTCGCGGGTGACCGGCAGCGGCAGCAGCCCGCGCTCGAGGCGCGCGTTCTCCTCGGCCCGCAGCCGGGTCGCCACGAGCTGGCGCGCCTGCTCGTCGGCCCGGCGGCGCTGGACGGCGTAGCGGATGGCCCGGTGCAGCAGGGCGCCGTCCACGGTGCCCTTGACGAGGTAGTCCTGCGCTCCCGCGGCCACCGCGGCCGCGCCGCGCTGCTCGTCGTCGGAGCCGGTGAGGCAGACCACGGCGGCCGTGCCGGCGCTGGCCAGGACCCCGGCGATCGCGTCGAGGCCCGAGGCGTCGGGCAGCCCGAGGTCGAGCAGCACGCAGCTGCACCCCCTCGCCAGCTCCGGCCGGGCGTCCGCGAGGGAGCGCACGTGCACCACGTCGATGGGGACGGGGGCGTCCTGGAGGAGCTCCTGGACGAGGAAGGCGTCGCCCTCGTCGTCCTCGACGAGGAGCACGCGCAGCAGGTCGTCGCCCGCGCGCTGGACCGGCGCCGCGACGGCGCTGCTCGCCGCGCCGTCCAGCGCGCCGGGGGCGGGGAGCGGCGGCTGCACGCTGGGATCATGCCAGATCACCCAGATCACCTCGGGTGCTCGCCTCACGACCGGGCGTGACGACGCCGGCCGCCGCCCCCGCGAGGGGACGACGGCCGGCGTCGTGGTGGTGCGCTGGTCAGGCGGTGGCGACGTCCTCGAGCAGGTCGCGGGTGCGCGCCGGGTCGACCGGGACGCCCGGGCCCATGGTCGTGGCCATGGTGGCCTTCTGCACGTAGCGGCCCTTGGAGGAGGCCGGCTTGAGCCGCAGCACCTCGTCGAGGGCGGCCGCGTAGTTCTCCACCAGCTGGGCCTCGTCGAAGGAGGTCTTGCCGATGACGAAGTGCAGGTTCGAGTGCTTGTCGACGCGGAACTCGATCTTCCCGCCCTTGATCTCGGTGACCGCCTTGGCCACGTCCATCGTCACGGTGCCGGTCTTGGGGTTCGGCATGAGACCGCGCGGGCCGAGGACGCGGCCCAGGCGGCCGACCTTGCCCATGAGGTCGGGCGTGGCGACGGCGGCGTCGAAGTCGAGGAACCCGCCGGCGACGCGCTCGATGAGCTCGTCACCGCCGACGACGTCAGCGCCGGCGGCCTCGGCCGCCTCGGCGCGCGCGCCGGTCGCGAAGACGAGCACGCGGGCCGTCTTGCCGGTGCCGTGCGGCAGGTTGACGGTGCCGCGGACCATCTGGTCGGCCTTGCGGGGGTCGACGCCGAGGCGGAAGGCGACCTCGACGGTGGCGTCCCACTTCGTGACCGAGGTGTCCTTGGCCAGGCGGACGGCGGCCAGGGGGCTGTAGAGCTCGTCGCGGTCGATCTTCTCGGCCGCGGCGCGGTAGGCCTTGCTGTGCTTCACGGTGCGCTCCTCGTCGTGTGGTCAGGCGGGCCGGTCGGCCCTCCCACGGTGGTGCTGGGCGGTGCTGGGCGGTGCTGGTGGTGCGGGGCGGCTCAGCCCTGGACGGTGATGCCCATCGAGCGGGCGGTGCCGGCGATGATCTTCATCGCGGCGTCGACGTCGTTGGCGTTGAGGTCGGCCATCTTCTGCTCGGCGATCCCGCGCACCTGGTCAGCGGTCAGGCTGGCCACCTTGGTCGTGTGCGGGGTGCCCGAGCCCTTGGCGACGCCGGCCGCCTTCTTGATCAGCTCGGCCGCGGGCGGCGTCTTGAGGATGAAGGTGAAGGACCGGTCCTCGTAGACGGTGATCTCCACCGGCACGACGTTGCCGCGCTGGGACTCCGTCGCGGCGTTGTAGGCCTTGCAGAACTCCATGATGTTGACGCCGTGCTGGCCCAGCGCCGGGCCGATGGGCGGCGCGGGGGTGGCAGCACCGGCGTTGATCTGGAGCTTGATGAGTCCGGAGACCCGCTTCTTGGGGGGCATGTCAGTTCCTCTGTGCGGTGGCCGGGCGGCAGTCCGGCGCGGGCGGTGGGGCTGTGCGGGTGGCGCGAGGTCAGATCTTGGCGACCTGGCCGAAGGACAGCTCGACCGGCGTCTCGCGGCCGAAGATCGAGACCAGGACCTGCACGGTGCGGCGGTCCACGTTGATCTCGGAGATGGTCGCCGGCATGGTCTCGAAGGGACCCTCCATGACGGTGACGGACTCGCCCACCGCGAAGTCGACCTCGGTGACCGGGGCGGCCTTGGGCTTGGCCTCCTTGGGCGCCAGCGAGGGCGCGAGCATGGAGAAGACCTCGTCCATGCTCAGGGGCACGGGCTGGTGGGTGTGCCCGACGAAGCCGGTGACGCCGGGGGTGTGCCGGACGGCGCCCCAGGACTCGTCCGTGAGGTCCATCCGCACGAGCACGTACCCGGGGATGCGGACCCGGCGGACCAGCTTGGGCTGGCCGTTCTTGATCTCGCGGACCTCCTCCATGGGCACCTCGACCTGGAAGATGTAGTCCTCCATGTTGAGGCTGGAGATCCGGTTCTCCAGGTTCCCCTTCACGCGGTTCTCGTACCCGGCGTAGGAGTGGATGACGTACCAGTCGCCGACCGCGCTGCGCAGCTGGGCCTTGAACTCCTCGACCGGGTCGACCTCGGCGTCGTCGTCCGCCGCGTCGGCGTCGTCCGCGGGCGCGTCGGCGCCCTGGACGGGCTCGGCGCTCGGCTCGACGGTGGCGGGGACGGTCTCGTCGGCCTCGATCTCGAGGTCGACGGCGCCGACGGCGTCCTCGTGCTGCTCAGACATGCGGGGGGACCTGCTTCCTCCGGTGCTGCCGGGGTCTTCCGGGCGGCCGGGTGGTGGTGCGGACGGCGGGGTGGGCGGGCGGTGCGGTCAGCCGCCTCCGCCGAGGGCCCACAGCACCAGCTGCCCGAAGGCCAGGTCGAGGACCGAGACGTAGAGCATGACCACGGCCACGAAGACCAGGACCACCGACGTGTAGGTGACCAGCTCGTTGCGGGTCGGCCGCACGACCTTCTTCAGCTCCGCGAGGACCTGGCGGAGGAACAGCGCGAGCCGGGCGAACGGCCCGGGACGGCGCGCCGAGGGCGCCGGGGTCGCCCCCGCTCGGGTCTCGGTCACCGCTCTCCCGCTCCGCTCTGCTGGTCGTCCGTGCTCACGCCTGTCGCTCGCCTGTCCGCAGGGCAGGTGGGACTCGAACCCACAACCGCCGGTTTTGGAGACCGGAGCGCTGCCAATTGCGCCACTGCCCTTCAGCGGCTCCGGGCGCTCCGCGACGCGGCACCGGGTGCCTGGACGCGGGCAGCACGGGACCACCGACCCTGCGAGCATACGGCCTCGGGACCGCCGAGGTCGAACCGCCGCCCGCGCGGTCGGGCGGGCGGCGGCCAGCAGTGGGAGGATCTCCAGCCGTGACCACGCCCAGCGCCCCCCGCTCCACCCGCCGCGTCTCCGCCCGCCTGGCCGCCATCGGCGAGTCGGCGACGCTCGCCGTGGACGCGCGGGCCAAGGCCCTCAAGGCCGCTGGGCGCCCCGTGATCGGCTTCGGCGCCGGGGAGCCCGACTTCCCGACCCCCGAGCCGATCGTCGAGGCCGCCGCGGCCGCCTGCCGCGTGCCGGCCAACCACCGCTACACCCCCGCCGCGGGGCTGCCCGAGCTGCGCTCGGCGATCGCGGCCAAGACGCTGCGCGACTCCGCCTACGCCGTCGAGCCGGAGCAGGTGCTGGTCACCAACGGGGGCAAGCAGGCGGTCTACACCGCCTTCGCCGCCCTGCTGGACCCGGGCGACGAGGTGCTGCTGCCCGCGCCGTACTGGACCACCTACCCCGAGGCCGTGCGCCTGGCCGGAGGGGTGCCGGTGGAGGTCTTCGCCGGGGAGGATCAGGACTACCTCGTCACCGTCGAGCAGCTCGAGGCCGCGCGCACGCCCGCGACCAGGGTGCTGCTCTTCTGCTCCCCCTCCAACCCCACGGGCGCCGTGTACCCGGTCGAGCGGGTGCGCGAGATCGGCCGGTGGGCGGCCGAGGCCGGCCTCTGGGTGATCACCGACGAGATCTACGAGCACCTCGTCTACGACGGCGCGGCAGCCGCCTCGCTGCCCGTGGAGGTGCCCGAGCTGGCCGACCGCACCCTGGTGCTCAACGGGGTGGCCAAGACCTACGCGATGACGGGCTGGCGGGTCGGCTGGCTGATCGGGCCGCGCGACGTCGTGAAGGCCGCCACGAACCTGCAGTCGCACCTGACCTCGAACGTCGCCAACGTCTCGCAGCGGGCCGCGATCGCGGCGCTGACCGGCGACCTGGACGCCGTCCTGACGATGCGCGAGGCGTTCGACCGCCGCCGCCGCACGATGGTCTCGATGCTCTCCGAGATCGACGGCGTGGTCTGCCCCGTGCCGCAGGGCGCCTTCTACGCCTACCCGAGCGTGCACGGCGTCCTGGGCCGCACGATCCGCGGCCGGACGCCGAGCACCTCGGCCGAGCTCGCCGAGCTGCTCCTGGAGGAGGCCGAGGTGGCGGTGGTGCCGGGCGAGGCCTTCGGCCCCTCCGGGTACCTGCGCCTGTCCTACGCCCTCGGCGACGACGACCTGGTCGAGGGCGTGAGCCGGATCCAGGCGCTGCTGGGCGAGGCCCGCTAGCTCACAGGGCGCAGCCGACGAGGTCCGGCTCGGGCACCAGCTCGATGCCGAACCGCTCGCGGACGCCGTCGCGCACCTCGCGCGCCAGCGCCAGGACGTCGGCTGCGCTGGCGCCGCCGCGGTTGGTCAGCGCGAGGGTGTGCTTGGTGGAGATCGAGGCCGGGCCCGGCAGGCCCGTGCCGCGCGGGAAGCCGGCGTGCTCCACCAGCCACGCGGCGCTCGTCTTGGTGCGCCCGCCGCCGGCGTCGAAGCGCGGGGCCCCCTCGGGCAGCGCGGCGGCCGCCTCGGCGTCCAGCACCGGGTTGGTGAAGAACGACCCGGTGCTCCAGGTGTCGGGGTCGTCGGCGTCGACGACCATCCCCTTGGCGCGGCGCAGCCCGAGCACGGCCTCGCGGACGGCGGCCAGCGGCGCGCGCCGGCCGACCTCGACGCCCAGCACGCGCGCCAGCTCGGCGTACCGCACGGGCGCGGACAGGTCCGCCTCGCGCAGCTGGAAGACGACCTCGAGGACGACGTAGCGCCCGGGCTCGGCCTTGAAGCGCGACGTGCGGTAGCCGAAGCGGCAGTCGGCGGCGGCGAAGGTGCGCAGGCGGCCCTCGACCCGGTCCCAGGTGAGCACGCTGGCGAGGGTGTCGGAGACCTCCTGGCCGTAGGCGCCCACGTTCTGCACCGGGGTGGCGCCCGTGGAGCCGGGGATGCCCGACATCGCCTCCAGCCCGGACCACCCGTTCGCCACGGTGGTGGCGACCAGGGCGTCCCAGTCCTCCCCCGCCGCCACGCGCACGAAGACACCGCCGCAGGCGTCTGCGGACTCGCGCTCGATCCCGCGGGTCCGCACGAGCACCAGCGTCCCGGCGAAGCCCTCGTCGGCGACGACCAGGTTCGAACCGCCGCCGACGACGAGCACCGGCTCGCCCGCGGCGTCGGCGGCCGCGACGGCGTCCACCAGCTCGGCGCGGGTGGTGGCCACCACGGCGCGGCGCGGCGGGCCGCCCACGCGCAGGGTGGTCAGGCCGGCCAGGGCCGGGGCGGTCGAGGAGGTGCTGGGGGCGCTCACGAGCGACCAGGCTAGGCGTCCGCGGCGCTCCGCGCCGGGGCCCGCCCCGAGTCCTGCGCCGAGTCCTGCGCCGAGTCCTGCGCCGAGTCCCGCGCCGGGCCCTGCGCCGGCTCGGGCGGTGCGGCGACCCGGCTGACGAGCAGCGACGGCACGGCCACGGCAGCGACGACGAGCAGCGCCTGCAGCGTGCTGCCCAGGTGGTCGGCGAGGAACCCGATGAGCGGCGGGCCGGCGAGGAAGGCCGTGTAGCCGATGGTGGCGACCACGCTGACCCGCTGGGCGGCGCGCAGGGGGTCGTCGGCCGCGGCGCTCATGCCGACCGGGAAGCCCAGCGAGGCGCCCGCGCCCCACACCAGCGCCCCGGCGAAGGCCAGGGGCAGGGAGCCGCCGAAGACGGTGAGCACCGAGCCGACCAGGGCCAGCAGCATCGTGACGCGCAGCACCGGCACCCGGCCCCACCGGTCCAGCGCCCGGGTGCCGAGCAGCCGGGCCAGGGTCATCGCCGCCACGAAGGCGGCGAAGCCCAGGGCGCCCACGGCGGGGCTGGCGCCGTAGCCGTCGCGCAGGGCGATGGCGAGCCAGTCGTTGGCGGTGCCCTCGGTGAAGGCCGCGGCGAGGACGAGGACGCCGATGAGCAGCGTGCGGCCCTCCGCCCAGGCGCCGAGGGCCGAGCGGCGGGGAGCCGCCGGGGCGGCCGGGTCCGAGGCGGGGGCCTGGGGCGGCAGCGGCAGGAAGCGCCGGGAGGAGACCACGAGCGCGACGCCGGCCAGGACGGCCGCACCCAGCAGGTGCGCGGGCACCGGCACGCGGAGCCAGGCCATCAGCGCGCCGCCCGCGGCGCCGGCGACGGTGCCGAGGCTGAAGGAGGCGTGGAAGGCCGGCATGGTGCTGCGGCCCCAGTGCCGCTCGACCTCGGCGCCCTCGAGGTTCATCGCGACGTCCCAGACGGCGGTGCCGGACATGGCCAGCAGCAGGGCCGCGGCGGTGAGCACCGCCGAGTGCAGCAGGTGCGCGGCCGAGGCGGCACCGACGGTGAGGACGAGCATGGTCAGCCCGGCGACGGTGACCGCCCGCGCCGTGCCGAGCCGCGCGGCCACTCCACCGGCCAGCGGCAGCGAGGCCACCGAGCCGATGGCGCCGACGAGCAGGACGACGCCGAGCTGCCCCGCGGTGAGCCCCAGGGCCGTGCGGGTCTCGGGCAGCCGGGAGAGCCAGGAGGCGAAGGTGAAGCCGTTGAGGGCGAAGGTGACGAAGACGGCGGTGCGCGCGGCGCTCACGGCGGAGCGCTCGGGCGCGGGCGCGAGGGACACGGCGCTCCTGTGCGGATCGGGGCGACGACGAGGTCGCGCGAGGCGGTCGAATCGGTTCGACGCTCGGTCGAAACGATTCGATGACTAGGGTGGCGCAGTGCCTGCCGACGGTCAAGCCGCACCCTCAGGGCTCTCGCGCCGCCCGACGCTGCGCGAGGTGGCGGCGCGCGCCGGCGTCTCGGCGTCCACCGCCTCGCTGTCCTTCGCCGGCGACGCGCGCGTGGCCCACGGCACCCGCGAGCGGGTGCTCGAGGCCGCTGCCGAGCTCGGCTACACCGGCCCGGACCCGCTGGCCCGGTCCCTGCGCCGCGGGCGGTCGGGCGTCGTGGGGGTGATCGTCGGCGAGCGGCTGGGCTACGCGTTCGCCGACCCGCACGCGGTCGCGGTGCTCGACGGGCTGGCCGAGCAGGTGGAGGCGCTCGGCGGCGCCCTGCTGCTGCTCAGCGGCGCCGAGGACGAGCGCCGCGCGGTGCAGGTGGCCCAGGTGCCCCTGGACGCCGCGGTGTACGCGACCTGCGGCGGCCCGGCCGACCCGACGCTGGACCTGCTGCTGCGCCGGCGCGTCCCGGTGGTGGGGATCGAGGGCCCGCACCACCCGGCCGTGCACCTGGTCGACATCGACAACCGCGGCGCCAGCGCCGTGGTGGCCCGCCTCGTGACCGGCCTCGGCCACCGGCGGGTGGCGGTGGTGGCCCTGCCGTGGCAGCTCGACGGGCGGCGCGGCTGGCTCGACGCGGCGCGCCGGGCGGGGCCCGGCTACGACGACTGCCGGCTGCGCCTGCAGGGCGTGGAGGAGGTCCTGGCGCCCGCGGCGGTCTGGGAGTGCGCGGGCAACCAGCGCGAGGAGGGCGAGCGGGCCGGTCGCGAGCTGCTCGCGGACGCCGAGGGGCGCCCGCTGCCGGCCGAGCGGCGGCCCACCGCGGTGCTCGCGCAGTCCGACGTGCTCGCCGTCGGCGTCGTCCAGGCCGCGCGCGGCCTCGGGCTGCGGGTGCCCGAGGACCTCTCCGTGACCGGCTTCGACGGCATCGCCACGCCCTGGCTGGGCGAGTCGGTGCTCACCACCGTCGAGCAGCCGGCGACCGAGAAGGGCCGGGCCGCCGGGCGCCTGGTGGCGGCGCTCCTGCGCGGCGAGCAGCCGGACGACGTCCAGCTGCCGGTGCGGGTGCGCCGCGGGACGACGACCGCTCCCGCGCCCTGACCGGGGGGTCAGGGCAGGCGGACCGTGGCGCGGGCGCGGCCGAGCACGCGCGCGCCCCCGCTGGTGGCGGTGAGGTCGACGCGGACGGTGCCCGCCTCGGCGTCCACCGCTCCGACCACGGCCACCACCTCGAGGACGGCGCCGCCCTCGTGCGGCACCGGCACCTGACCGGTGAAGCGCACGCCGTAGTCGACCACCGCCGCGGGGTCGCCGCACCAGTCCACGACGACGCGCACGGCGTCGGCCATCGTGAGCATCCCGTGGGCGATGACGTCGGGCAGGCCGACGGCCTGCGCGGTCCGCTCGTCCCAGTGGATCGGGTTGCGGTCGCCGCTGGCGCCGGCGTAGCGGACCAGGTCGGCCCGGGTGAGGTGGATGCTCGCGGCCCCCACCTGCTGGCCGACCTCGACGTCGGCGAGCCGGGGCGCGCCCGCGGCGCTCACGCGGCACCCCGCACGACGATCATCGACACGGCGGTGCACACGGGCTCCCCCGCCTCGGTGGCGATCTCGTTGCGCGTGGTCACGAGGTCGTTGCCGGCCATGCTGCGCACCGAGTCGACGTGCAGCGTGGCGACCAGCCGGTCACCGGCCACGATCGGGCGGTGGTGGGTGAAGCGCTGCTCGCCGTGCACGACGCGGCTGAAGTCGATGCCCGCCGCGGGGTCGGCGATCAGCCGGGCGTCGCTGCGCTGCGCCACGACGATGGCGAAGGTGGGCGGGGCGACGACGTCGGGGTGCCCCAGCTCGCGGGCCGCCTCGGGGTCGGTGTGCGCCGGGTGGGGGCGGCTGCCGGCGGCCGTGGCCTCGGCGAACTCGCGCAGCACCTCGCGGCCGACCTCGTAGACGTCGTCGGGCGGGTAGGTGCGTCCGACGATCGCGGCGTCGACGGCCACGGTCACCTCCGGGCTCGGCGGGGGCTGGGGAGACGGCGAAGCGGCCGTCCCTCGGAGGAGGGACGGCCGCAGCAGCGCTGGGTCAGCGGGTCTCGCGGTGCATCGTGTGGCGCTGGTCGCGCGGGCAGAACTTCTTCATCTCGAGCCGGTCGGGGTCGTTCCGCCGGTTCTTCTTGGTGATGTAGTTCCGCTCCTTGCACTCCGTGCAGGCGAGGGTGATCTTGGGCCGGACGTCGGCGGTCTTGCTGGCCACGGGTCAGCCTTCTCTCGTGCGGGTCGCGCGCCGGGGACCCAAGCACGCCTTCTGCGGACATCGTACGCGGACGTCGTCACCCCCGGCGGACCGCGCGCAGGCGCGGACGACCGGGGGGGCGGTAGCGGGGGCGGGACTTGAACCCGCGACACAACGATTATGAGCCGTTTGCTCTACCACCTGAGCTACCCCGCCGGGCTCCGGTGCGCGCCACCAGGAGGTGGCGCGCACCGGCGTTCAGAGCCCCGATAGGGAATCGAACCCTAGACCTTCTCCTTACCATGGAGACGCTCTGCCGACTGAGCTATCGGGGCGGCGCGCAGCAGCCTACACGGCCCTCGGAGGAGGGCCGTGCAGACCCGCCGCGCAGTGGCAGGTGCAGGATTCGAACCTGCGTAGGCTGTGCCGGCTGATTTACAGTCAGCTCCCTTTGGCCGCTCGGGCAACCTGCCGCTGGGAGCAACGATAGCAACCCCGACCACCCGGTCGGGACCAGCCCACCCGACCGGAGGAGAGCACCCGTGGCCAGCGAGTCGTCGTTCGACGTCGTGAGCAAGGTCGACCGCCAGGAGGTCGACAACGCCCTGAACCAGGCGGCCAAGGAGCTGACCCAGCGCTACGACTTCAAGGGCGTCGGCGCCTCGGTGGCCTGGAGCGGCGAGACCATCGCCATGGCCGCCAACAGCGAGGAGCGGGTCAAGGCCGTCCTGGACGTCCTGCAGACCAAGCTCATCAGGCGCGGCATCTCCCTCAAGGCCCTCGATGCCGGCGAGCCGCGGCTGAGCGGCAAGGAGTACCGGATCGACGCCACGCTCAAGGAGGGGCTGAGCCAGGAGGACGCGAAGAAGATCGGCAAGATCGTCCGCGACTCCGGCCCCAAGGGCGTCAAGACCCAGATCACCGGCGACGAGCTGCGGGTGTCGGCCAAGAGCCGCGACGACCTGCAGGAGGTCATCGCGCTGCTCAAGGGCTCCGACCTCGACGTGGCGCTGCAGTTCGTCAACTACCGCTGAGCCACCAGCGAGACGCAGGAGGGCCCCGGGACGTCCTCCCGGGGCCCTCGCGCGTCTGGCTGTCCTGCGGTGCGCCTCAGGCGTCCCGGCGGCGGAAGAACACCGCCCACGCGACGAGCAGCACGAGGGCCAGCCCGCCGAAGATGGCGCCGCCCTCCCAGGGGCCCGTCACCGGGAACGGGTTCCCCTCGACGGGTCCGGTCGCGACCAGCTGCTGGCCCGCGTAGAACGGGAGGAACCGCGTCTCGTCCTGCAGGCCGTTCAGGGCGGGGATCAGGGTGATCCCCGTGAGGATCGACTCGATGACCAGCGGCCACACGATGAGGAGGACGATCGCTCCGGGCAGGTTGCGCAGCAGGCCTGCGAGCGCCATCCCGACCATCGCGTAGATCAGCGTGAGCAGCACGTACCCGACGAGGACGCGGTTGACGGTGCTGTCGCTGATCGGGTCGTCCAGGAGGGTCGAGCCCGGCCAGGCGGCCACCACGAGGTAGGCCACGGCCAGGCTCACGGCCGCCACCAGCACCGACCAGACGGCCACGACGAGCACCTTCGCCAGCAGCAGCACCTCGCGCCGCGGCACCACCGGCAGCGTGACGCGGATGGTGCCGTAGCGGTACTCGTGGCCGATGGCGAAGGCGCCGACCAGGCCCATGAGGATGCCGGTGACCGGGATCGCCTGGCTGGCCAGCCCGGTCAGGGCCGGGACCAGGAACCCGTCCGGCTGGTCGACGAACTGCGCGAACAGCGCCGCGACGCCCGCCGAGACCACCAGGCTCGTGCCCAGCAGCCACCAGGTGGAGCGCAGGGTGCGCAGCCGGGTCCACTCGTACTTCAGCGCGTCGCTCATCGGGCGACCCCCGTGGTGGAGGCGCCGCCGGCGGCCACGGCCGCGTCGGGCAGGCCCTGGAACTCCTCGGACTGGCCGGTCATCTCGATGAACGCCTCTTCCAGGCTCGCTCTGCGGGTGCTCAGCTCGTGCAGCGCGACGCCCTCGGCGAGCGCGGCGTCGCCCACCGCTGCCTGCTCCAGGCCGGTCACCGCGAGGGCGCCGTCGTCCTCGACCTGCACCTGGGCGCCGCGGGCGCGCAGGGCTGCGCCGAGGCGCTCGGCACCGGGGCTGCGCACGATCACAGCGCTGCGCGCGGACGCCGCGACGAAGTCGGCGACCGGGGTGTCGGCGATCATCCGGCCCTTGCCGACGACGATGAGGTGGTCGGCCATCAGCTGCATCTCCGACAGCAGGTGGCTGGAGACGAACACGGTGCGCCCCGACGCGGCGTAGCTGCGCAGGAACGAGCGCAGCCAGTGGATGCCCTGCGGGTCGAGGCCGTTCGCCGGCTCGTCGAGCATGAGGACGTCCGGCTGGCCCAGCAGCGCGGCGGCCAGGCCCAGGCGCTGGCCCATGCCCAGGGAGAACCCCTTCGGCTTCGCCTTCGCCACCGACGTCAGCCCGACGACCTCGAGCACCTCGTCGACGCGGGAGGTCGCCACGCCGGAGCCGGCGGCCATCATCCGCAGGTGGTTGCGCGCCGAGCGCGTGGGGTGGAACGCCTTGGCCTCCAGCAGCGCACCGACGTGGCGCAGCGGCTGGCGCAGCTCGTCGTAGCGCTTGCCGTCGAAGAGGGTCTGGCCCTCCCCGTGGTCGAGACCGAGCATGAGCCGCATCGTCGTGGACTTGCCGGCGCCGTTGGGGCCGAGGAAGCCGGTGACCGCGCCGGGGCGGACGGTGAAGGTCAGGTGGTCGACCGCCACCTTCCCCCCGTACCGCTTGGTGAGTCCTGTCGCTTCGATCATGCACACGACCATGGCAGAGGTGCTGCGCCAGGTCGAGGACCGTCGCCCGCGCGCCACCGGCTCGCTGCGAGCGTCCACCCGCCGTTAGCGTGCCGAGCGTGCGCGCTCCCGACCCCGCTGCCGTGACCCGGCGGCGCGTGCTGCGGGGCGGTGCGCTGGCGCTGCTGGCGCTGACGGGGTGCTCGGCCGCCCAGGGCGGGCGCGAGGACGAGGAGGCGGCTGTGGCCGGACCGACCGAGCAGTACCGCTACGGCGAGGCGGAGGCGCAGGTCGCGGACCTGTGGCTGCCGGAGGGGGCCGTCCCCAGCCGCACCGCGGTCCTGGTGCACGGCGGCTACTGGCAGCCCGGCCACGACCGCTCCCTGGAGGACCCGCTGGTCCCCGGCCTGCTCGCCGACGGGTGGGCGGTGTGGAACATCGACTACCGGGCCACCGGGGTCGACGGCGGGGGCTGGCCGGGCACGCTCGCGGACGTCGCGGCGGCCGTCGACCTGCTCGGCCGGGCGGCGGCCGAGCACGCCCTGGGCCTGGACCGGACCGCGTTCGTCGGGCACTCCGCCGGGGGCCA
>NZ_JBZYWI010000149.1:0-7371 GCF_058932755.1 Quadrisphaera sp. DVD1 | reverse complement strand
CTCGGCCCTGGCCCGGCGCAGCGCCTGCCGGCCGAGGGCCGTGGGGGCCCACCCCTCCCGGCCACCGCGCAGGCGCGCGAGCGCCCCCGCCGGGCGCAGCAGGCCCTCGTCGGCCAGCCGCTGCGCGATCGCGGTCAGCCGGACGTCGCTCTGCGCCCGCCAGCGGACCGTCGCGAGCGACCACACTGCGCGCGTCCCGATGGCGTCGAGCACCGCCGCCTCGACGGGCCCGTGGCGGTGGGCGTCGCGCGCCTGCAGCGCTGCGGTGTCGAGCACCTCGACGCGCCCGCTCTCCAGCAGCGAGGCCAGGACGGCGTCGACCGCGCGGGCCGGCCCCCCTGCCAGGACGGCGACCTCCCCGACGTCGAGGGATCGCAGCGCGAGGGTGCCGGGTGTCGCCATGGCGGGCCTCCGTCGGTCGAGGCGGCGGGCTCCCGCCGCAGCAGCAAGGTCCCACACCGCGGCCCGCCGGGGAAGGGCCCCTCAGACCTCCAGGACGACCTTGCCGAACACCTCTCCGGCGGCCAGGCGGCGCAGGCCCTCACCGGCGTCGGCGAGCGGCAGGACGGCGTCCACGAGGGGGCGCACCCCGGTGGTGGCGCACATCCGCACGAGGCGCTCGAGCTCGGCGCGGCTGCCCATGGTCGAGCCGACCACCCGCAGCTGCTGGAAGAACACCCGGTTCAGCTCGGCCGGCGGCAGGTCGCCGGAGGTGGCGCCGCACACCACCACGGTGCCGCCGGGCCGCAGCGCCCGCAGCGTGTGGGCCCAGGTGGCCTGGCCCACGCTCTCCATCACGGCGTCCACCCGCTCGGGCAGGCGCGCGCCGGTCTCGAACGCCGCAGCGGCGCCCAGGGCCAGCGCGCGCTCGCGCCTGGCCCCGTCGCGGCTGGTCACCCACACCCGGTACCCGGCCGCCGTGCCCAGCGCCACGAGGGCGGTGGCCACGCCGCCGCCGGCGCCCTGCACGAGCACGGTCGAGCCGGGCGCCAGGCCGGAGCGGGTGAAGAGCATCCGGTAGGCGGTCAGCCACGCCGTCGGCAGGCACGCCGCCTCGGCGAAGCTCAGCTCCGGCGGCTTGGGCACGAGGTTGCGCTCGGGCACCCACACCTGCTCGGCGAGGGTGCCGGGGTGGCGCTCGGAGAGGATCGAGCGGCGCGGGTCCTCGGTCTCCTCCCCCGGCCAGGACGGGTCGGCCACGACCGCGTGGACGACGACCTCGCGACCGCGCTCGTCGACGCCGGCGCCGTCGCAGCCGAGCACCATGGGCAGCCGGTCGGCCGGCAGCCCGACGCCGCGCAGGCTCCACAGGTCGTGGTGGTTGAGCGAGGCGGCGCGCAGGTCGACGCGCACCCAGCCGTCCGGCGCCGGCTGCGGCGCGCGGTCGGCCACCTCCAGCCCGGCCAGCGGGTCGTCGGGGGTGGTGGCGACGGCGCGGGCGGCGAGCACCCGCTCACGCTAGCGGCGCCGCTCGCTCCCGACCCGCTGGTCCGGTCCCTCGTGCAGCCGCTCGGCCTGGCGGGTGGCGACGTAGCCGACGAGGACGACGAGGTGCAGCAGGTACATCCACAGCAGCACGGCGGTCGCGGCGCCGACGGCGGTCAGCCCGCCGAAGGGCGCGCCGAGGTCGATCGGCAGGGCCAGGAAGAGGGTGAACCCCTGGAGGAAGCCGGAGACGAAGGCGCCGGTGACCAGGCCGCCGACGAGCGCGAGCGGCCACGGCGGCGGGTCGGGCGAGACGATGCGGAACGACCACACCAGGGGCACCGAGACCGCGATCCAGTCGACGTTCAGCGCGACGTAGACGCCCAGCGCGGTGCCGCCGACGCCCTCGGAGAACAGGTCCGCCAGCAGCGGCGTGACCGCCAGCACGCCCAGGAGCAGCAGCGGGGCCACGGCCAGCAGCGGCAGCACCGACAGCCGGCTGCGCCAGCCGACGAAGCGGTGCTCCACCCCGGCCAGCGAGGAGTACGCCCGGCCCAGGCCCTCGCCGTACATGCTGGCCGGGAGGGTCACGAACAGCGCCACCCACCAGCTCGTCTGGACGGCGTCCCGGATCAGGGAGCGGGCGACGTCCCCGGCGCCCAGGGCCGCGGGCAGCGCCTCGGCGAGCGAGCCCGCCAGCTCCTCCATCCGGCCCTGGCCCACGACCTCGGTGGCGAGGCGACCGGCCAGCAGCACCAGGGGGACGGCGGAGATGGCGGCGTAGAAGGTCACCGCGGCCCCGTGGAGGGCGAGGTCCTGGTGGCGGAGCTGGTCGCGGACGGCGGCGGGGAGCTGGCGCAGGACCTGGCGCCAGGGCACCACGGCCCCGGGCGGTGCGGGGGTCGCGGGGGTCGCGGGGGTCACTGGCCCGATCATGCCCGCCGCGAGGGCGACGGGCGCTGCGTGGGCGCTGTGGGACCATGGGGGCGACCCGGCCGGCACGCTCGTCAGCCGCCGGTCAGCACCCCGATCGCGACGGAGGAGGTCCACCATGAGCAAGCGCGCTCGCAAGCGCCGCGCCCGCAAGTCCGGCGGCGCGAACCACGGCAAGCGGCCCAACGCCTGAGCCCCGTCCGGGACGCGTCGCGGACGCGGCCCGGGCAGGCGGTACCACCACCGGGGGCTGCTCAGCCCTCGGTGGTGATCCGCACCTCGGTGATCCGGGCCAGGATGCGCCCGCGGAGCTCCTCGGGAGCCCGGTCCTGGCAGGAGCGGCGCACCAGCGCCTTGAGCGCGGCCTCGAGGTCGTACTCGCGCAGGCACGGCGGGCACTCGTCGAGGTGCTGGCGGATGCGCGTCAGGTCGCGCTCGGTGAGCTCGCCGTCGACGTACTCGTAGATCCGGTCGAGGAAGGCCGAGCAGTCGGGCTTGTGCGCGCCCGGGTCGCGACGGCCGTCGGTGCGGGTCACGACGCCTCGCTCCCCGACGCCGCGGCGGCCGGGACGAGCCCGCGGTCGCGCGCGTAGTCCTCGAGCAGGGCCCGCAGCTGGCGGCGGCCGCGGTGCAGGCGCGACATCACCGTGCCGATGGGCGTGCCCATGATCTCGGCGATCTCCTTGTAGGCGAACCCCTCGACGTCGGCGTAGTACACCGCCATCCGGAAGTCCTCGGGGATCGACTGCAGCGCCGTCTTCACGTCGGAGTCGGGCAGGTGGTCGAGCGCCTCGGTCTCCGCCGAGCGCAGGCCCATGGAGCTGTGCGCCTCGGCGCGCGCCAGCTGCCAGTCCTCGATCTCCTCGGTCTGGGCCTGCTGCGGCTGCCGCTGCTTCTTGCGGTAGGTGTTGATGTACGTGTTGGTGAGGATCCGGTACAGCCAGGCCTTGAGGTTCGTGCCCGGGCGGTACTGGTGGAAGGAGGCGAACGCCTTGGTGAACGCCTCCTGGACCAGGTCCTCGGCGTCGGCGGGGTTGCGCGTCATCCGCAGCGCGGCCGAGTAGAGCTGGTCCAGGTGCTGCAGGGCCTCGGCCTCGAAGCGGGTCGTGCGCTCCGCGGCGCTCTCCTGCTCGGGCGCGCGGGTCACGTCCTCAGTCATCGAGACCGAGGGTAGTCCCCGGACGCCGCCCCGGGCGACTCGCACCGGGCCGTGACCCCCGGTCAGGGGATCGAGTGTGACGAGCAACGCTCCTCCTCCGGCGACGGGCGCTCACCCGTCCTGGTGCCAGCAACGCCGCCCCTCCCGGCCTTGTTCCGCCGTGCGGGCGCCCCTGTGGTGCGGTAGGCAGTGGCCATGACCATCGTGCGCCGCATCGCCCGCCCCCTGCTGGCCGCCCAGTTCATCAACGGCGGCCTCGACCAGCTCCGCCGACCCGCGGGCAACGCCGCCCACGGCGGCCCCGTGATCCCCGCCCTGGCCGGCCTGAGCGTCGGTCCCGTCACCCTGCCGTCCGAGCCCGAGGGCCTCGTGAAGCTCAACGGCGCGATCATGACCGGCGCGGGCTCGCTGCTCGCCATCGGCCGCTTCCCGCGCCTGGCCGCGCTCGTGCTGGCCGGCTCGATCGTGCCGACGACGCTCACCGGCCACCGCTTCTGGGAGCGCGAGGACCCGGACCAGCGCCGCCACGACCTCCACGAGGTGCTCAAGAACGCCGGTCTGCTCGGCGGCCTGCTCATCGCCTCGGTCGACACCGCCGGCAAGCCGGGGCTGTCCTGGCGCGCCAAGCGGGCGGCCCGCGACACCCGCCGCGCCGCGAAGCTGGCTACGGCCGCCTCGGCCAAGAAGGCCCACAAGAAGGCCAAGCACGACTGACGACCGACCTCCCCCGCCCGCGCCGCGTCCGCCCCGTGCTCACCACGGGGCGGCGCGGCGCTCGCCGTAGGCTCCGCGCGTGACCCAGCAGGCCTGGGCGGCCCCGACCGCCCCCTCCCCCGTGGACGCCACCGTCGTCCTCCCCGGGTCGAAGTCCCTGACCAACCGCTACCTCGTGCTGGCCGCGCTGGCCGAGGGCCCGTCGGTGCTGCGCGCACCGCTGCGCTCGCGCGACACGCTGCTCATGGCCTCGGCCCTGCGCGCGCTGGGCGTGCGGGTCGAGGACGACGAGAGCGACGCCTCGGGCGGCTGGCTCGTGACGCCGGGCCCGCTGACCGGCGGCGGCCTCGTCGACTGCGGCCTGGCGGGCACCGTGATGCGCTTCCTGCCGCCGGTGGCCGCCCTCGCCCAGGGCAGCACCACCTTCGACGGCGACGCCCGGGCGCGCGAGCGCCCGATGGCCCCGGTGCTGACGGCCCTGCGCTCCCTGGGCGCCGTCCTCGACGACGACGGCCGCGGCCGCATGCCGTTCACCGTGGCCGGCGCGGGGCACCTGCGCGGCGGTGAGGTGGTGGTCGACGCGAGCGCCTCCAGCCAGTTCGTCTCCGCCCTGCTGCTGGCCGGCGCCCGCTTCGACGAGGGCCTGCTCCTGCGCCACGTCGGCGAGGCCCTGCCCAGCACCCCGCACGTGACGATGACGGTGGAGGTGCTGCGCGACGCCGGCGTCGCGGTCGACGACTCCGAGCCCGACACGTGGCGCGTCGCGCCCGGGCCCATCACCCCCCTGGACGTCACGGTCGAGCCCGACCTGTCCAACGCGGCGCCGTTCCTCGCCGCCGCGGCGGTCACCGGCGGGCGCGTGACGGTGCCCGGCTGGCCCGAGCGCACCACCCAGGCCGGCGACGGCCTGCGCGACCTGCTCGACCAGATGGGCGCCGAGGTCGACCTCACCCGCGAGGGCCTGACGGTGCGCGGCACCGGCGAGCTGTACGGGGTGGACGCCGACCTGCACGACGTCGGCGAGCTCACCCCGGTGGTCGCGGCGCTCGCCGCGCTGGCCGACGGTCCCTCGCACCTGCGCGGCATCGCCCACCTGCGCGGGCACGAGACCGACCGGCTGCACGCCCTGGCCACCGAGCTCAACGCCCTGGGCGGCGACGTCACCGAGACCGACGACGGCCTCGTCGTCCGCCCCCGGCCGCTGCACGGCGGCCTGTTCTCCACCTACGCCGACCACCGGCTGGCCACGGCGGCGGCCCTGCTGGGCCTGCGGGTGCCGGGCGTGGAGGTCGAGGACGTCGAGACCACGGCCAAGACCCTCCCGGACTTCCCCGGCCTGTGGCTGGGGATGCTGGGCCGGTGACCGGCGTGGAGGTGGCCCCGTGAGCCCCGGCGAGCAGCGCCGCCGTCCGGACGAGCGCGACATCCGGGTGCGCCCGAACCCCAAGGGGTCCCGGCCGCGCACGAAGGACCGTCCCGAGCACCGCGACGCCGTCGCCGGCCGGATCCTGACGATCGACCGCGGCCGCTACACCGCCCTGGTCGACGAGGGCGGCGACGAGCGGGTCGTGGTGGCGATGAAGGCCCGCGAGCTGGGGCGCGCGAGCATCGCCGTGGGAGACCGGGTGGGGCTGGTCGGCGACGCCTCCGGGGCGCCCGACACCCTGGCCCGCGTGGTGCGGGTGGAGACCCGGGCCACCGTGCTGCGCCGCACGGCCGACGACACCGACCCGGTCGAGCGGGTGCTCGTGGCCAACGCCGACCAGCTCGTGGTCGTCACCGCCGTGGCCGATCCCGAGCCGCGCCAGCGGCTGGTCGACCGCTGCCTGGCCGCCGCCTGGGACGCCGGGATCCAGCCCGTCCTGTGCCTGACCAAGGCCGACCTCGGCGACCCGGCGCGCGCGCTGGCCGCCTGGGCCTCCCTGGACGTCCCCTCCCTCGTCGTCCGCCGCCGCCCCGACGGCTCCCTCGACGGCCTGGACGCCGTCCGCGAGCGCCTGACCGGGCACGAGAGCGTGCTCGTGGGCCCCTCCGGCGTCGGCAAGTCCACGCTCGTCAACGCCCTGGTGCCCACTGCGCTGCGGGCCACCGGCGGGGTGAACGCGAACACCGGCCGGGGCCGGCACACCTCGTCGTCGGCCGTCGCGCTGCGCCTCCCGGCCGGCGACGACGGGAGCGCCGGTGGCGGCTGGGTGGTCGACACCCCCGGCGTCCGCAGCTTCGGCCTGGCGCACGTCGACCCCCAGCGCCTGGTCGGCGCCTTCGGAGACCTCGAGCCGGGCACCGCCGGCTGCCCCCGCGGCTGCAGCCACGACGAGGCCGACTGCGCGCTGGACGCCTGGGTGGCCTCCGGGGCGGCCGGGCCCGCGGGAGCGGCCCGGCTGGAGTCGCTGCGCCGCCTGCTGCGCAGCCGCGCGGGCGAGGGCGACGAGGCCGACCGCTCCTCCTGACGACGAGGCGCAGCGGCCGGAGGACCCCACGTGCTCGTCGGGGCCGGCCGTCGCTCAGGCGCGCGCGGACGCCGTCCGCACGGCGAGCCCGCCGGTGACGGCCATGCCCGCCACCGCGGCGAGCACGGCGAGCATCGGCCACGTCCAGCCACCGGAGGCGCTGTGGACCGCGCCGACGACCAGGGGCCCGGCAGCGGCGACGGTGTACCCGCCGCCCTGCACCAGCGCCGACAGCCGCCGGCTCTCCGCCGTGCCGCGCGCGAGCCGCACCACCCCGGTGAAGATCGCGGTGAAGCCGCCGCCCTGGGCCGCTCCCCCGAACACGCACCACACCGCCCACCCCTGCGGCGCGAGCACCAGGCCCAGCGGCAGCACCGCCCAGCCGGCGCAGACGACGACCAGCGCCAGCCACGGGCGGCCGAGCAGGCGCACCAGGACCGGCGTGCCGAACGCCCCGGCGACGGCGGTGACCTGGAAGATCGACGCCGACAGGCCGGCCTGCGCGGCGCTGAGGCCGCGCAGGTCGCCGAGCAGGGCCGGCAGCCAGGCGGTCGTGCCGTAGTAGCTGAACGCCTGGCAGCCGAAGGCGGCGGTCAGGCCCGCGGCCGCCCACCGCCAGCGCGCCCGCGACGGCGCCGCGGTCGCCTCGGGTGCGGGGGTGACCGCCTGTCCCCTATACACATATCCGAG
>NZ_JBZYWI010000148.1:0-7388 GCF_058932755.1 Quadrisphaera sp. DVD1 | reverse complement strand
CGCCCTCGTCCTGCTCGTGGTGGGGGCCTTCACCGGCCGGCTGCTGCAGGTGCAGGCCCTGGACGCCACCGAGCTGGCCGCCGACGCCCTCGGCAACCGCCTCGTGCCGGTCACCCTGCCGGCGGCCCGCGGCACCATCACCGACGCGAACGGCGCGGTGCTGGCCGAGAGCGTCGAGCGGCGCGACGTCACCGTCGACCCGCGGCTGTTCGCCCCCGGGAGCACCTGGGACCCGCCGCAGGAGTGGACGCCGGAGAAGACCCCCGCGGAGGCCGCCGCCGAGCTGGCCCCGCTGCTCGGGCTGGACGCCGCCCAGGTCGAGGCCGCGCTGACCTGGGACGGGAAGAGCCGGTTCGAGTACGTGGCCCGGCGCGTCACCCCGCAGGTCTGGCGGCAGGTGCAGGCGCTGGACATCCCCGGCATCTACAGCGAGGAGACCAGCCAGCGGGTCTACCCGGCCGGCTCGGTGGCCGGGAACCTCGTCGGCTTCCTCGGCCGCGACGGCACCCCGCTCGCCGGGCTGGAGGTGGCCGAGGACGACCTGCTCACGGGCACGGACGGCCACGAGACGTACGAGCGCGGCCACGACGGCCAGCGGATCCCCATGGGGGAGAGCACCTACACCGCCCCCGTCGACGGCACCGGGGTGCGGCTGACGATCGACAGCGACCTGCAGTGGTACGCCCAGCAGGCCATCACCGCCCGGGTGGCCGAGGTCGGCGCGGCGTGGGGCACCGTGGTGGCGCTGACCCCCGACGGCCAGGTGCTCGCCCTGGCGGAGTCGGGGTCGGTCGACCCCAACGACCCCGGGGCCACGCCGCCGGAGGAGCGGGGCAACCGGGCGCTGGAGACCACGATCGAGCCCGGCTCCACCGGCAAGGTGATCACCGCCGCGGCCGCGATCGAGGAGGGCCTGGTCTCGCCGGACACCCGTCTGGTCGTCCCCGGGGAGCTCCCCGTGCCCCGGGCCGGCACGATCCACGACTCCCACGCGCACGGGCCCGAGAAGATGACCTTCGCCGGCGTGCTGGCGCAGTCCTCGAACGTCGGGACCGTGATGGTCGGGCAGGAGCTGAGCAAGCAGCAGCGCTACGACTACCTGCGCGCCTTCGGCATCGGCTCCGAGCAGCTGGGGATGCCCGGTGAGACCTCCGGGATCCTCGCCGCGCCCGACGACTGGGACGGCCGCCAGGAGTACAACGTGCTCTTCGGCCAGGGCTACGGCGTCAACGTCCTGCAGGCCGCGCAGGTCTACGCCACCCTGGCGAACGGCGGGGTGCGCGTGCAGCCGCACGTCATCGCCGGCACCACCGCCGCCGACGGCACGTACACGCCCGCCGACCCGGGGGCCGGCACCCGGGTGGTCAGCGCCGAGACCTCCCGGCAGGTCATCTCGATGCTCGAGGGCGCCGTCGGGGAGGAGGGCACGGGCACCAGCGCCAACGTCCCGGGCTACCGCGTGGCCGGCAAGACCGGGACCGCCGAGGACCTGCCCGCCAGCGCCGCCTCGGGCAAGAGCGAGTACACCGCCTCGTTCATCGGCCTGGCCCCGGCGGAGGACCCGCAGATCATCCTCGCCGTGACGCTCCAGCACCCGCAGACCGGCCACTACGGCGGTCCTGTCGCCGGGCCCGTCTTCGCCGACGTCATGTCCTACGCCCTCCAGCAGCGCGGTGTCGCTCCCAGCAGCACCCAGCCCGACCTGGTGCCCTTGAGCTACGAGTGAGCGCCCCTCCTGCCCGAACCGCCCCGGGCCCGCGCCACCGGCCCGGTAGCCTCGCGCAGGTGCCGAGCCCAGGGACCACCACGTCCGGACCGGTGCCCCGGCCCCGCCACGTCGCCGGCGCGAGCCTGGCCGAGCTGGCCGCCCTGGTGGGCGCCGCGGCGCCCGCCGGCGCCGACGCGGTCGTCGTCACCGGCGCCACGCTGGACTCGCGCGCCGTCCGGCCGGGCGACCTCTACGCCGCGCTGCCGGGCGCCCGCACCCACGGCGCCCGCTTCGCCGCCCAGGCGGCCGCCGACGGGGCCGCCGCCGTGCTCACCGACCCCGCCGGGGCCCCGGCCGCCGCGGACGCCGGCCTGCCGGCCCTCGTCGTGGCCGACCCCCGTGCCGTCCTCGGCGCCGTCTCCGCGCGGGTCTACGGCCACCCGGCCGACGCCCTGCTGCTCGTCGGCGTGACCGGCACGAACGGCAAGACGACGACCAGCCACCTCGTGGAGTCCGCCCTCGCCGCGGCGGGGTGGTCGACCGGCCTGGTCGGGACGGTGGGCACCCGCGTGGCCGGGCGCGCCCTGCCCAGCGCGCGCACCACCCCCGAGGCCCCCGAGCTGCACGCGCTGCTGGCGCTGATGCGCGAGGAGGGCGTGCGGGCGTGCTGCATGGAGGTCTCCAGCCACGCGGTGAGCCTGCACCGGGTCGACGGGCTGGTGCTCGACGTCGCCGGCTTCACCAACCTCTCGCAGGACCACCTGGACTTCCACCCCACGATGGAGGACTACTTCGCCGCCAAGGCCGCGCTCTTCACCCCCGAGCGCGCCCGGTGCGGCGTCGTCGTCGTCGACGACGACTGGGGCCGGCGCCTGGCCGCCCGGGCCTCGGCCGCGGGCCTGCCGGTCACCACGGTGAGCACCGGCGGTGCGCCCGCGACCTGGCGCCTGCGCGCCGGCTCGGTGCGCCCGCGCGAGGACGGCCTCCCGGGGGCGGCGTTCACCCTCGAGGGGCCGGCCGGCGCGGTGCAGGACCTCGCCACGCCCCTGCCGGGCACCTTCAACGTCGCCAACACCGCGCTGGCCTTCGCGGTCCTGCTCGAGGCCGGGCTGGACGCCGGGGGCGCGGCCCGCGGCCTCGCCGCGGCCGCCGGGGTGCCGGGCCGGATGGAGGTGGTGCCGTCACCGGAGGGCGCACCGCGCGGGATCGTCGACTACGCGCACACCCCCGGAGCGGTCGAGGCGGCCCTGGCCGCGCTGCGCCCGAGCACGTCGGGCAGGCTCGTCGTCGTGCTGGGCGCTGGAGGAGACCGCGACCCGGGCAAGCGCACGGCGATGGGGGCCGCAGCGGCGCTCGGCGCCGACGCCGTCGTGGTCACCGACGACAACCCCCGCTCGGAGGACCCCGCCGCCGTCCGGGCCGCCGTCCTGGCCGGCGCGCGCGGCGCCGGCGGCACCGCGCTGGTGCACGAGGTCGCCGGCCGCGCGGCCGCGGTGGCCCTCGGCGTCGAGCTCGCCGGGGGAGCCGCCGGCACGGTGCTCGTGGCCGGCAAGGGCCACGAGCAGGGGCAGGAGGTCGCCGGCGTGGTCCACCCCTTCGACGACCGCGCCGTCCTGGCCGAGGCCCTGGCCGCGGCGGGAGGCGCCCGGTGATCGCCATGGGCCTGGGCGACGTCGCGGCCGCCGTCGGCGGCCGGCTGACCGGTTCCGCCGACCCGGCGGCGCTGGTCACCGCCGTGACGACCGACTCCCGCGCCGCCGGCCCCGGCACCCTCTTCGTGGCCATCGCGGGGGAGCGCGTGGACGGCCACGACTTCGC
Organism: Quadrisphaera sp. DVD1; assembly: GCF_058932755.1. Lineage (NCBI taxonomy): Bacteria > Bacillati > Actinomycetota > Actinomycetes > Kineosporiales > Kineosporiaceae > Quadrisphaera > Quadrisphaera sp. DVD1. The sequence goes on along the minus strand of NZ_JBZYWI010000148.1, from coordinate 3,862 downwards.
GCTGCCCGCGGTGGGCGCCGGAGCGGTCGCGGTGCTGGCCTCGCGCGAGGTGGGCGTGCCCGCCGTCGTCGTCCCCGGCAGCGTGCTCGACGCCCTGGCCGACCTGGCCCGCGAGTCCCTGGCCCGTCGCCGCGCCCTGACCGGGGCGGTCCCGCTGGACGTCGTCGCGGTCACCGGCAGCTCGGGCAAGACGAGCACCAAGGACCTGCTCGCGCAGGTGCTGGCCACCGCCGGGCCCACGGTGGCCCCGCCGGGCTCGTTCAACAACGAGCTGGGCGTGCCGCTGACCGCACTGTCGGTGGGCGAGGACACCCGCTTCCTCGTCGTGGAGATGGGCGCGCGCGGCATCGGCCACATCGCCGCGCTGTGCGCCACCACCGGCCCGCGCGTGGGCGCCGTGCTCAACGTGGGCAGCGCCCACCTCGGGGAGTTCGGCGGCGTGGAGGAGATCGCCCGGGCCAAGGGCGAGCTCGTCGAGGCGCTGCCGGCTGCCGCCGACGGCGGCGTGGCGGTGCTCAGCGCCGACGACGCCCGGGTGGCGGCGATGGCCTCGCGCACGGCGGCGGCGGTCCTGCGCTTCGGGCTGGCGCCGGAGGCGGACCTGCGCGCCGAGGACGTCGTCCTCGACGACCGCGGCCGCGCCTCCTTCACGCTGGTCGCCCCCGACGGGAGCGCGCCGGTGGCCCTGTCCCTGCACGGCGAGCACCACGTGCTCAACGCCCTCGCCACCGCCGCCGTCGCGCACGCGAGCGGGCTGGCCGTGGCCGACGTCGCCCGGGCGCTGAGCGCCGCGACCGCGGCCAGCCGCTGGCGCATGGAGGTCACCGAGCGCCCGGACGGCGTCACCGTCGTCAACGACGCCTACAACGCCAACCCCGAGTCCGTGCGCGCCGCGCTGCGGGCCCTCGTGGCGATGGCCCGCGGCGGGCGCACCTGGGCCGTGCTCGGGGAGATGCTCGAGCTGGGGGAGGCCTCGACCGCCGAGCACGACGCCCTCGGCCGCCTCGCCGTCCGCCTGGACGTCTCGCGCGTCGTGGCCGTCGGCGACGGCGCCCGCCCGCTCTACACCGGCGCGCTGCTCGAGGGCTCGTGGGGCGAGGAGGCGACCTGGGTGCCCGACGCCGACGCGGCCGCCGCCCTGCTCGCCGAGCAGCTGCGCCCCGGTGACGTCGTGCTCGTGAAGTCCTCCCACGCCGTCGGGCTCCACCGCCTGGGCGACCTGCTGGCCGGGTCGGGAGCGGGCGTGCCGCAGGATGGGGCCGCGCAGGAGAGGGGGGACCGGGCGTGAGAGCGATCCTGCTGGCCGGGACGGTCGGGCTGCTGGTGTCCCTGTTCGGCACCCCGCTGTACATCCGCTTCCTCGTCAGGCGCGGCTACGGGCAGTTCATCCGCGACGACGGCCCGACGACGCACCACACCAAGCGCGGCACGCCCACCATGGGCGGCGCGGTGCTGATCCTGGCGACCGTCCTGGGCTACCTGCTGGCCCACGCGGCCACCCTGAACCCGGTCAGCGCCTCCGCGGTCCTCGTGCTCGGGCTCATGGTCGGGCTGGGCGCGGTCGGCTTCGTCGACGACTTCACGAAGATCTCCAAGCAGCGCAGCCTCGGCCTGCGCTCGGGGCCCAAGCTCGTCGGCCAGGCCGCGGTCGCCATCGTCTTCGCCCTCCTGGCCCTGCAGTTCCCGGACGGCAACGGCTACACCCCGGCGTCCACCGCGGTCTCCTTCACCCGCGACACGGCGGTCGACTTCTTCCAGGTCGGCTCGGTCGTGGGCTCGGTGCTCTTCGTCATCTGGGCCCTGCTCATGGTGGCGGGGACGAGCAACGGCGTGAACCTCACCGACGGCCTGGACGGCCTGGCCACCGGCGCCACGGCCTTCGTCGCCGGGGCCTACCTGCTCATCGGGCTGTGGCAGTCGAACCAGAGCTGCGGGGTCACCGGGTTCACCTCCCGGTGCTACGAGACCCGCGACCCGCGCGACCTCGCCGTGGTCGCCGCCGCGCTGCTCGGCGCCTGCATCGGGTTCCTGTGGTGGAACGCCTCGCCGGCGAAGATCTTCATGGGCGACACCGGGTCGCTGGCGCTGGGCGGCGCGCTCGCCGGGCTGGCGATCACCACCCGCACCGAGCTGCTGCTCGTCGTGCTCGGCGGCCTGTTCGCCCTCATCACCCTGTCGGTGATCATCCAGGTGGGCTCCTTCAAGCTCACCCGGCGCCGGGTCTTCCGGATGGCGCCGCTGCAGCACCACTTCGAGCTCGTCGGCTGGGCCGAGGTCACCATCGTCACCCGCTTCTGGATCATCGCGAGCCTGTTCGTGGGCCTGGGGCTGGGCATCTTCTACTCCGAGTGGCTGGTCGGCAATGACCTCTGAGGCTCCTGCTCCCGCGCCCGTCGACTGGCAGGGCCGGCGCGTCGTCGTCGCCGGCCTGGCCGTCAGCGGCGCGGCCGCCGCCTACGCGCTGGCCGAGCGCGGTGCGCACGTGCTGGCCGTCGACGCCCGCGACGGCGAGGCCGAGCGCGAGCGCGCCCAGCTCCTCGACGTCCTGGGCGGGCGCTCGGCGCTGGGCCCGGACGCCGCCGCCGGCCTGCCCGCGGTCGAGGGCGGTGCGCCCGACCTCGTCGTCACCTCGCCGGGCTGGCGCCCGGACGCGCCCCTGCTCGCCGCGGCCGCGCGCGCCGGGGTGCCGGTGTGGGGCGAGGTCGAGCTGGCCTGGCGCCTGCGCGGCCCCGGAGCGGCGCCCTGGCTGACCGTGACCGGCACCAACGGCAAGACCACCACCGTGCGGATGCTCTCGGAGATCCTCGGCGCCGCGGGCCTGCGGGCCCCCGCCGCGGGCAACATCGGCACGCCGCTCGTCGAGGCCGTCCTCGACCCGGTGCCGGCCGACGTCCTGGCCGTCGAGCTGTCGAGCTTCCAGCTGCACTGGTCGCACACGCTGGCCCCGCGCGCCAGCGCCTGCCTCAACGTCGCTCCCGACCACGTCGACTGGCACGGGTCGATGGCCGCGTACACCGCCGACAAGGGCCGGGTCTACGAGGGCACCGAGGTGGCCTGCGTCTACAACGCGGACGACGACGTCACCGAGCGGCTGGTCCGCGACGCCGACGTCCAGGAGGGCTGCCGCGCGGTCGGCACCACCCTCGGCGTGCCGGGCCTGTCGATGCTCGGGGTCGTCGACGAGGTGCTGGCCGACCGCGCCTTCGTGGAGCAGCGGCGCACCAGCGCCGCCGAGCTCGCCACGGTCGACGACCTGCTCGAGGCCGCGGGCGGCGTGCTCACGCCGCACACCGTGTCGAACGCGCTGACCGCCGCCGCCCTGGCCCGCGCCCACGGGGTGGCGCCCGCGGCCGTGCGCGCCGGCCTGCGGGCCACGACGCCGGGGGCCCACCGCATCGCGGTGGTCGCCCGCTCCGGCGGCATCACCTGGGTCGACGACTCCAAGGCGACCAACCCGCACGCGGCCGCCGCCTCCCTGGCCGGCGTCGAGAGCGCCGTGTGGGTCGCCGGCGGCCTCGCCAAGGGCGCCCGCTACGACGAGCTCGTGGCCGCGCACGCCGCGCGGCTGCGCGGCGTCGTGCTCATCGGCGCCGACCGCTCCCCGCTGCGCGAGGCCCTGGCCCGCCACGCCCCGGGCGTCCCCGTCGTCGAGGTGGAGGCGGGCGCCGCCGACGCCGTCATGCCCGCGGCGGTGCGCGCGGCGGCGACGCTGGCCACCCCCGGCGACACCGTCCTGCTGGCCCCGGCCAGCGCGTCGATGGACCAGTTCACCTCCTACGCCGAGCGCGGCGACGCCTTCGCCGCTGCGGTGCTCGACCACCTGAGGAGGGGCTGACGTGGCCACGACCCGCACGACGCCGCG
>NZ_JBZYWI010000147.1:0-7461 GCF_058932755.1 Quadrisphaera sp. DVD1 | reverse complement strand
TCGCCGAGCACCTGTGCGAGGGCCCTGGCGAGGGCGCCGAGCCCGACCTCGAGCTGGCGCACCTGCTCGGGGCCGGCGCCCTTCTGGGGGCCGAACCCGCGCGCGGCGCCGTGCGGCCCGAGCAGCGGCACGTCGACGTCGGTGGCGGCGACCACCTGCACCCCGGCCCAGGCCGCGCGGACGGCGGCCAGCCCGGCCAGGTCGGTCGGCGCGACGCCCGCGAGCGCCCCGCCGCCGCGCGCCAGGACCCCTGCCGGCCCGGCGCCCAGGGCGGCGAGCAGACCCGCCCCGCCGTCGGTGGTGCCGGACCCGCCGAGGCCGACGACGACGCGGGTGGCGCCGGCCGCCCGCGCCGCGGCGAGCAGCTCCCCGACGCCGGCGGTGCTGGCCGCCAGGGGGTCGCGCTCGGCGGCGGGCACGAGCGCCGACCCGCACGCCAGGGCCGACTCCACGTAGGCGGTGGCGCCGACGAGCAGCACGGGCACCTCCAGCGGCGCGCCCAGCGGCCCGTGCGCCGCGACCGGCAGCAGGTCGCCCCCGAGGGCGCCGTGCAGCACCTGGAGGAACCCCGGCCCGCCGTCGGAGAGCGGCAGGAGCTCGACCTCGTCGTGCGGACGGCCCGCGAGCCACCCCTCGGCCATCGCCCGCGCCGCCTCGGGGGCGCTGAGCGTGCCGGTGAAGCCGTCCGGAGCGATCACCACGCGCACGGCAGGGCATCCTGCCCGCCTCTGCCGCCGGGCGGTAGGGGCGGGCAGGATGACGCGGGTGCTGAGCCGAACCCACCCGCCGGTGCGCGGGACCGTCCGCACCTGGAACGACGACGAGGGCTGGGGCGTCGTCGACAGCCCGCAGACCCCCGGCGGCTGCTGGGTGGGCCACGCCGCCGTGGTCATGCCCGGGCTCGCGACGCTCGTGCCGGGCACGGGGGTGGAGCTGACCTGGGTGGACGCCGACCAGGACGGCTTCCTCTACCGCGCGCTGACCGTGCGCCCGGACGGCGTCGACCCCGGCTACGAGCGCCCGTTCGCACCTCAGGCCGGGTCCGGCTCGGAGGCCGCGTCGTACACGAGCGCGCTCGGGATCGGGTTCGACGCGCCCTTCGAGCTGCCGGTCAGCCCTGAGCCGGAGCCCCCGCGAGGCGGGTGAGCAGCAGCGCCTCGGCCCGCGTCGCGCGCTCGAGCACCGCCAGCGAGAGCGACTCGTCGTGCCCGTGGGCGCGGGTGTCGGGGTCCTCCACGCCGGTGACCAGCACGGTGGCGTCCGGGAACTGCTCGGTGAGGTCGGCGATGAAGGGGATCGAGCCGCCGATGCCGGCGTGCACGACCTCGACGCCGCCCCAGGCCTCGCTCAGCGCCGTCCGCGCGGCGTCGTAGACGGGACCGGTGACGTCGCCGGCGAAGGCCTGCCCCGCCTCCAGCAGCTCGACCTCGACCCGCGCGCCGAACGGCGCGGTGGCCAGCAGGTGCTCGCGCAGGGCCGCGAAGGCCTCGGCCGGGTCCTGGCCCGGCGCCACCCGCAGGGAGAGCTTCGCGGCGGCCGAGGGCAGCAGGGTGTTCGACGCCTGGGCGATCGACGGCGCGTCCAGGCCCACCACGGTCAGGGCCGCGCGGGTCCACAGCCGCTCGGGCAGCGGTCCGGAGCCGATCAGCTCGACCCCGTCGAGCACCCCGGCGTCGGCGCGCAGGGCCCGCTCCTCCAGCGGCACGTCCGCCGCCGGGCCCGCGTGCAGGCCCGGCACCGCCAGCTCGCCGCCGGCGTCGCGCAGGCGGTCGAGGAGGCGGACCAGCGCCGTGAGCGCGTCGGGCACCGGGCCGCCGTACATGCCGGAGTGGACGGCGTGGTCGAGGGTGCGCACGGTCACCCGGGCCTCGACGAGGCCCCGCAGGCTGGTCGTCAGCGACGGCTGGTCGACGCTCCAGTTGTCGGAGTCCGCGACGACGATGACGTCGGCCGCCAGCCGGTCGCGGTGGCGCGCGAGGAAGTCGGTGAAGGACGGCGAGCCGACCTCCTCCTCGCCCTCGACGAAGACCACGAGCCCGACGCCGTCGCCGGGGCCCCAGGTGGGCAGCAGCGCGCGCAGCGCCCCGACGTGGACCATCACGCCGGCCTTGTCGTCGGCCGTGCCCCGGCCGTACAGGCGGCCGTCGCGCTCGGTGGGCTCGAACGCGGGGGTCGTCCACCCGTCCGCCGCGCCGGGCGGCTGGACGTCGTGGTGGGCGTAGAGCATCACGGTCGGCGCGCCGGGCGGCGCCGGGCGCCGGCCCACGACGGCCGGCGCGCCCTCGCTGCCGTCGGGGCGCGCGCCGGTGAGCAGCTCGACGTCGGCCAGCCCCGCGTCGCGCAGCAGGGCGGCCACCGCATCGGCGCTGGCGCGCACGTGGGCCTGGTCGAAGGCCGCGGCCGAGACGCTCGGGATGCGCACGAGCGCCTCGAGGTCGGCGCGGACGCCGGGCAGGACCTCCGCGACCCGCGCGGACACGCGCGCACCGGGAGTGGTGGAGAGGGGATCGACGGCCATGGCGAGCGAACGTAGCGCGGCCAGAAGTGGGTAGGAGCCCCGGCGTGACGAAGGACGGGACCGCTCCGGCGGCAGGGGGCGGCGAGAGCACCGCGACGGTGCTCGTGGCGTTCGGGGCGAACCTGGCGATCGCCATCGCCAAGGGCGTCGCGGCGGTGATCACCGGGTCGGCGGCGATGGCCGCGGAGACGGCGCACTCCGTGGCCGACACGGTCAACGAGGTGTTCCTCTTCACGGCCCTGCGCACCAGCACGCGGGCCGCGGACCGCACGCACCCCCTCGGGTACGGGCGCGCCCGCTACTTCTGGGCGCTCGTGGCGGCGGGCTCGATCTTCGTCACCGGCGCGCTGTACTCGGCCTACGAGGGCGTGCGGGCGCTGACCGAGGAGTCCACCGAGATCGAGAGCCCGCTCGTCTCCTACGTCGTCCTGGGCATCGCCTTCCTGCTCGAGGGCACCTCGCTGCTCAAGGGCCTGAAGCAGACGCGGGGCGAGGCGCGCGAGAAGCGGCAGACCTACCGCGAGTTCCTGCGCACCAGCGACGACCCGACGGCGACCACCGTGGTCTTCGAGGACAGCGCCGCGCTCATCGGCCTGGTGCTCGCCGGCGCGGGCACCGCCCTGCACCAGATCACCGGCTCCAGCACCTGGGACGGCGTGGCCAGCATCCTCATCGCGCTGCTGCTGGCCTTCATCGCCGTCCGGCTGGGGCGCTCCAACATGCGCCTCCTCACCGGCGTGCAGGCCGACCCCCGGATGGTGCGCGCCCTCGTCGCCTGGTTCGGCGACGAGGAGGAGGTCGAGGCCGTGGTCGACCTGCTGACCGTGCAGCTGGGCACCGACCAGGTGCTGCTGTGCGCCCGCCTGGACCTCGTGGACTCGCTGAGCGCCGCCGAGGTCGAGCAGGCGATGGTGCGCATGGGCCGCGACGTGCGCCAGCAGTTCCCCGACGTCGCGGAGGTGTTCCTCGAGCCGGTGCCGCGCGACGATCCGGAGGTGCGCGAGCGGGTGCGCGCCCGCTACGGGGACGAGCTCGCCACCCGGATGGTCCAGGAGGCGACCGCAGGACCGCAGGGCGCCAGCCGCGCGCCCTAGACTGGGGCGGTGTTCGGACGGACCAAGGAACCCGCTGTCGTCGCTCCCCCGCGCCCGGAGAAGGTCGGTGGGAAGAACCGGCCGACGCCGCCGCGCTCGGCGCGCGAGGCGGCCAACCGGCGTCCGCTCGTGCCGGCCGACCGCAAGGGCGCCACGAAGGCCTCGCGCACGACGTCGCGCGACGACCGCCTGCGCGCCCGCAACGGGATGCTCAACGGCGAGGAGCGCTACCTCACCGCCCGTGACCGCGGCCCCGTCAAGCGCTACGTGCGCGACGTCGTCGACGCCCGGCACAGCGCCGGCGAGTGGTTCCTCGTGTTCGTCATGGCGCTCCTGGTCGTCCAGCTGCTGGTGCCGAACATCCGGGTCCAGACGGTGACCATGGGCCTGCTGTGGACGGGCGTGCTCGTCGTCGCCCTCGACTCCGTCCGCCTCTCGCGGCAGCTGCGCGCGGGCATCACCGAGCGCTTCGGCGCCCCCGCGCTGGAGAAGGGCGTCGTCCGCTACGGCGTCATGCGCTCCCTCCAGCTGCGGCGCGGGCGCGTGCCGCGACCGGGCATCGCCCGGGGCGCCTCCCCGCGCTGAGCGCACGGGTCCGGTCCACCGCCGGTTCGTGGGAGGCGGGCGCGCCTCCTAGGGTCGGGGCATGGAATTCCGATACCTCGGCAACAGCGGCCTGAAGATCTCCGAGATCACCTACGGCAACTGGCTCACGCACGGCTCCCAGGTGGAGAACGACGTGGCCACCCAGTGCGTGCGCGCGGCGCTGGAGGTGGGCATCTCGACCTTCGACACCGCGGACACCTACGCCAACGGCAAGGCCGAGAGCGTGCTGGGCGAGGCCCTCAAGGGCGAGCGGCGCGAGTCCCTGGAGATCCTCACCAAGGTCTACTGGCCCACCGGGCCGGCCGGCAAGAACGACACCGGCCTCTCGCGCAAGCACATCATGGAGTCGATCAACGCCTCCCTGACCCGCCTGCAGACCGACTACGTCGACCTCTACCAGGCGCACCGGTACGACACCGAGACGCCGCTCGAGGAGACGATGCAGGCCTTCGCCGACGTCGTCCGCCAGGGCAAGGCCCTCTACATCGGCGTGAGCGAGTGGTCCGCCGAGCAGATCCGCGCCGGGCACGCGCTGGCGAAGGACCTCGGCATCCAGCTGATCTCCAACCAGCCGCAGTACTCGATGCTGTGGCGCGTCATCGAGGGCGAGGTCGTCCCGACCTCGGCCGAGCTGGGGCTCTCGCAGATCGTCTTCTCCCCGATCGCCCAGGGCGTGCTGACCGGCAAGTACAAGCCGGGCCAGGAGCCGCCGGCGGGCTCGCGCGCCACGGACGAGAAGGGCGGCGCCAACATGATCAAGCGCTTCCTCAACGACGACGTGCTCACCAGCGTCCAGAAGCTGCAGCCGGTCGCCGACGACCTCGGGCTGAGCATGGCGCAGCTCGCCGTCGCCTGGGTGCTGGCCAACGACAACGTCGCCGCGGCCATCGTCGGCGCGTCGCGCCCGGAGCAGGTGCACGACAACGCCAAGGCGGCGGGCGTGAAGCTGGACGCCGAGGCGCTGGCCCGCATCGACGACGCGCTGGGCGACCTCGTCGAGCGCGACCCGGGCAAGACGGTCGAGACCGCGCCGCAGACCCGCGTCGTCTGAGGCCGTCCGAGGACGAGCTCCCCGAGCCACCCCGATGGGCCTGCGCCCGGCTGCTACTCGGCCGGGCGCAGGCCCATCGGGCCGTAGACCCGCGTGCCGTCGGCGAGCAGGTGCACCTGCTCCACGCCGGCCGACAGCAGCTCCCGCCAGCTCTCCCCGACCCACGTCTCGGCGTCCGCCTGGGTGGGGAAGCCGGACGCCGGCTGGGGCGGGCCCGGCTCGACGCTGCGGCCCTCGGCGTCCTCGTACGACCACGTCCAGACCGTCACCCCGCCACGCTACTGCCAGGATGGGGGCGTGGGGCTTGGTGATGGACCGCGGTGGTGGGACGACTACGAGTGGGTCGACCTGTCCGCTCTGCCGACCGCGGAGCCGGCTGAGCAGCGCGGCCGGGGCGCCCGCCAGCGCGGCCGCGCCGCCTCGCGGCCGACGGAGCAGACCCCGGTGCAGACCGCGGTCGAGGCGCCCGCCGAGGTCGCTCCCGCGGTGCTCGCAGCACCCGAGCCGGACCCGCTGGCCGACGCCCTCTGCGCGCTGCTGACCGACTCCCCGCTCTGGGTGGACGCTCCCGGGCTGCGCGTGCTGCTCGTCGACCTCGACAACCTGCGCGCCGGTCCGGTGCGCTGGCGCGCCCGGATGGCCGCCGTCGTCACCCTCGCGCGCCAGGCCGACCGCGCCCACTTCGCCGGGCAGGCCGGGCCCGTGGGCCGCGCCCGGCCGCACCTGGCGGAGTTCGCCGACCAGGCGATCGCCGTCGCCGACGGCAGCGACGTGGCCGACCACGTGCTCCTCGACGCCGCCGCCGCCGACCTCGCCGCCGCGGACGGCCCCGTGCAGGTCGTCGTCGTGAGCAACGACGGGATCTTCGCCGACCTCGCCGAGAGCGGCCCGCTGGTCGTCCTCAGCCCCGGCGTCGAGGCCCTGTCCGACCGCCTGGACGACGCTGCGACCGACGTCCTCGACCTCGCCGCCCTCGAGCAGGACGTCGTCGCCAGCACCTGAGCGGCGAGCCGCCCGGCTCAGCCGGTGGCGCCCAGCACCAGCTCGACCGTCTCCTCGGGGGCGTCCCACTGCGGGAAGTGCCCGCACCGCTCGAACCAGTGCAGCTGCGCCGTCGGGAACAGCGTCGCGGCCCGCCGCGCCTGCGGGGGCAGGCAGATGCGGTCCTGGCGCCCCCAGCCGATGGTCACCCGCCCGGGCGTGCTCGACGCGCCCCGCTGGCGCGGGCCGGCGATGAGGGCGTGCAGGACGGCGTCCTCCGACGGCGCAGTGGCGTTGCCGACGAGCTCACGGGCGACCAGGTCGCCGGGCAGCGCCCAGGGCCGCACCGAGTACTGGGCGATCAGCGCCGTGCGGGTGACGGGGTTCGCGGCCAGCGCGGGCAGCAGCGGGCGCAGCCGCTTCAGCGCGGCGACCGAGGGCCGCAGGGTGGCGCTGAACCAGGCGAGCTCGGCGCGGCTCCAGAAGCCGCCCGGGTCGAGCGCGACGACGTCGCCGCCGACGCCGCGCCGGGCGAGCTCGAGCACCAGCCGGGCGCCGACAGAGGTGCCGACGAGGTCGGCCCGCTCCAGGCCCTCACCGACCAGGTGCGCCGTGACGGCGTCGGCGAGGTCGGCGATGGTCACCGCCGCCCCCAGCGGCGGGCTGTCGCCGAACCCGGGCAGGTCGGGGGTGATCACCTCCCGGTGCTGCACCAGGGCGGGGGCGACGAGGTCCCAGGAGCGCCAGCTGCCGCCGAGGCCGTGGAGCAGCACGAGGGGCCGCCCGCTGCCGCGGCGCACGGTGTGGATCGTCGGCGGGGTCTCAGGAGGCACGCTGCTCCCCTACCCCGCGGCGGTCGCCCCCAGCAGCCACGAGCCGCCGAGGGCCAGCGCCGCCAGGCAGACCAGGCCGAACAGCGCGACCCACAGCCCGCCCGGCAGGCGCGTCAGGCGGGCGAGCTGGTCGGCGTCGCTGTCGCGCGCCCGGCCCGTGCGGCGGGCGCGGGCCAGCTCGACGACCGGGCGCGGGGCGGCGAGCAGGAGGAACCACGTGAGCAGGTGCGCCGCGGTCGACTGCGCCAGCGGCGGCGCCCACCAGGTGACCGCGAGCACGCCGGCGCCGGTGACCAGGACGGTCCACAGGCCGAACCAGTTGCGGATCTGCACGAGCAGCAGCGCCAGGGCGACGAGCACGGCCCACAGCACGGCGGC
>NZ_JBZYWI010000146.1:0-7540 GCF_058932755.1 Quadrisphaera sp. DVD1 | reverse complement strand
CGGACCCACGACCGCGGCCAGGTCGAGCAGGGAGCGCTGCAGGGGCTCGGCGGTGACCATCCCGGCGGGCAGCAGGGCGTCGACCGGCGGCGCGCTCGACGCCGACCACCCTCCGGCCTCGGTGACCTTGGCCGGCATCGACGTCGTCACCACGAGGCGGCCCGGGTCGTCGGGGTCGGGGCCGACGTCGAGCACGGACGCGCCGACGGGCATGCCCCCGATGCAGGCGAAGACCTGTCCCTTCTCGACCTTGGTGTCCTGCAGCGGCGCGCTCCAGGTCCACGTCTGCTTCCCCTCGGCCCCCGACGCGCCGCGCAGCTCCAGGCCGCCGAGCACGGTGCCGTCGGCGATCGCCGCGCCCGGACCCTCGACCGAGACCTCGCCGGCGACGCGGAAGACGTCCTGCCAGACCGCCTTCTCCTCGCGCACGTGGTAGCCGAGCTGACCGGCCAGCAGCCGCCGGGCCTCGTCGGCGGGGTCCTCCAGGGGAGTGCCGGGGTCGTGCGCGCCGACGAGGGCGGCCGCGGCCTCGGCCAGCGCCTCGCGCAGCGCCGCCCGCGGGCTGGGCTCGGCGTCGTCGTCGAGCAGGGCGTCGGCCGGCTCCTCGACGACCAGGGGCTCGAGGTCTCCCGAGGCGACGGCGTCGGCGCGCAGCCGGAGGAGGTAGTCCCGCAGGTCGCGGGTGGAGTCGCAGTCGACCCGGTTGTAGCGCTCGATCTCGGCCAGCACCCGCTCGTCGCCGTCGCGCAGGTACGCCTCGTACTGCTCGATGCTGTCGCCCGCGGTGGCCACGGCCTCGGTGCGCACGACGTCGTAGAGCTTCTCGACCTTCTTGATCGAGTACGACGGGATGCCGGCCAGCAGCCCGCCGCGCACCGCGGCGTAGAGGTCGACGAGCACGCCCTCGCGCAGCCACGCGTCGACGACGTCGCCGCGGGTGGCGTGGGCCCCGGCCAGGCGGGTCAGCGCCGAGCGCTCGTAGGGGGCGTAGTGGTAGACGTGCATCCCCGGGTGCTGGGCGCGGCGGGCCTCGACCCAGTCCACGAAGGCCGCGAACGCGGCGCCCTCCCCGGCTCGGTCGTGCGCCCAGAACGGGGTGAACGCGTCGCCGTCGTGCGTGGCGCCGAAGAGGTACTCCAGCCCCGCCGTGCGGGCGCCGGAGGACGCGCCCGGGGGCGCCCCGGCGGGGAGCTCGACGTAGTGGGGGTCGCCCTCCATGTCGAAGAAGACGTCGCCGGCGTCCGGCTCGGGCAGCAGCCACAGCCCCGGGCGCACGTCGCGCGCGCGCACCGCGCTGGGGTGCCGGCGCACCTGCACGGGGATCCGGCCGCTCTCGCGCGCCTGCACCTGCAGGCGGGCCTGCTCGCGCAGCTGGGCGAACGCCGCGGCGGCCAGCCCGGGCGGGGCCTCCTCGGCCTGCGCGAGCGCGGCGGTGGTGCTGATCCCCGCGGCAGCGAGCTTGCGGGCCTGGTCGCGGCGCATGCCGGCGACGAAGCCGAGGTGGTCCTGGCGCTGGCGCGCCTGCCCGCAGGGGGAGTCGTCGGCGCAGACGCCGCACCACTCCACCCGCGCGCGGAAGCTGGGGTGCAGCACGTGCCGCGCGGGCAGGCCCGCGAGCAGGTCGGCGAGGTCGGCGAGCTGGCGGCGGGCCCACGCGGCGGCGCTGCGCGCGGGGACGTCGAGGACCCGCCCGTCGCCCAGGTGCAGCCGCACGTCGTCGGCGACCGGCACCCCCGCGGCGGCCAGCGCGTCGCGGTAGAGCATGGTCTGGAGCACGGCGCTGGGCTGGACGCTGCGCGCGAGCTTCGCGTCCTCCACGCGCCAGGAGCCGTCGGGAAGGCGGACGAGGAAGTCCGGCCGGCCGACGAGGAGCATCCCGGGGTGGCGCTCGTCGAGGACGCCGGCCTGCAGCACCACGTCGGCGCCGCCGTCGGCGAGGACCTTGAGGGTGCGCTCGGCCAGCAGCCCCCACGCGGTGGTGTCCGTGGTGACGCCGGAGAGGTCGGTCACCGCGAGGCCGGCGTCGCAGAACGCCTGGACCACCGCGGCCTCGTGCTCACCGCCGCGGACGGCGACGGCCTCGGAGACGGCGGCCGCGCCGGCCACCTCGACGCCGTGGGCGCGCTGGTAGGCGCTGACGGCCCGGTGGGTGCAGGTGCTGGCCTCGACCACGTCGCTGGGGCTGCACAGCAGCTGACCGCCTGAGACCCGCATCGCCCGTGCTCCCCCGCCGTCCGACACCGGCTCCAGGGCCGACGCGGTCGATGCTGCCGCACACCCCCGTCAGAACGGGGCGAAACGGGAGGATCGGAGGGCCGGTGGGACCGCCCGCCTCATCCCTCCAGGACGGAGAGCACGTTGCCGGCGGGGTCGGTGAACCAGGCGATGGCCGGCCCCCGCCCGCGCCCGACCCCCCGCTCGTCCTGCCCGAGGCCCTCGTACCGCTCGGGCGCCACGCCGCTGCGGGCCAGCTCGTCGACGGCGGCGTCGACGTCGGCCACGACGAGGTTGAGCACCGTGAAGGTCGCCGGCACGTGGTCGGCCTTGGGGTAGGCCATCACCTCCTGCCCCCCGGGCAGCGACAGCCGCAGCAGGCCGCCCATCTGCTCGTCGACCGCCACGGGCAGCCCGAGCACGTCCGCGTAGAAGGCGCGGGCGGCGTCCGCGTCGTCCACCGAGAAGCTGCTGAAGGCCGCGCTGACATCGAGCATCGTCGTCCCCGTCCGTCCCGCCAGCGGCGCCGCTGGTCACCAGGGCAGACCGGGAGCGGCCCGCGGACTCATCGCCCGACCCATCCCGCGCGGTGCCCGGCCGGGGTGTCTACGGTCGTCGGGTGACCGACGAGAGCGGGAAGGGCGTGCTCGGGCTCCCCGAGGGCGTCACCGCGTGCCTGTTCGACCTGGACGGGGTGCTGACGAACACCGCGGCCGTCCACAACACCGCCTGGACGCGGATGTTCGACGACTACCTGCGCGAGCGCGCCGAGCGCACGGGCGAGCCCTTCGTGCCCTTCGACCCCGGGCCGGACTACGCGACCTTCGTCGACGGGAAGGCGCGTCCGGACGGCGTCCGCAGCTTCCTCGCCAGCCGCGGCATCGAGCTGCCCGAGGGCTCCCCCGACGACGGCCCCGACGCCGAGACGGTGCACGGGCTCGGCAACCGCAAGAACGCCGAGCTGCTCGCCACCATCGACCGCGACGGCGTCGAGGTCTTCGAGGGCTCGCGGCGCTACCTCGAGGCCGCGCGGGCGGCCGGGCTGCGCCGGGCCGTGGTCTCCTCCAGCGCCAACACCGCCCACGTGCTCGCGGTGACCGGCCTGGCCCCGCTGGTCGAGGCGCGCGTGGACGGCGCCACCCTGCGCGAGCGGCCCGACCTGAGGGGCAAGCCGGCCCCCGACACCTTCCTCGAGGCCGCGCGCGTGCTCGGCGTCGAGGCGTCGCGGGCCGCGGTGTTCGAGGACGCGCTCTCCGGCGTCCAGGCCGGCCGCGCCGGCGCGTTCGGCCTCGTCGTCGGGGTCGACCGGGTCGGGCAGGCCGACGCCCTGCGCTCTGCGGGCGCCGACGTCGTCGTGCGCGACCTCGCCGACCTGCTGGGCGGCGACCGGTGATCGGGCCGTCGGTGCTCGCGGTCGAGCCCTGGCGGCTGCGCGAGGCGTCGCTGGACCTCGAGCTCCTGGCCCAGACCGAGTCCATCTTCGCGCTCTCGAACGGCCACATCGGCTTCCGCGGCAACCTCGACGAGGGCGAGCCGCACGGCCTGCCCGGCACCTACCTCAACTCCTTCTTCGAGCAGCGCCCGCTGCCCTACGCCGAGGCGGGCTACGGCTACCCGGAGGACGGGCAGACGATCGTCAACGTCACCAACGGCAAGCTCATCCGGCTGCTGGTGGACGACGAGCCCTTCGACGTCCGCTACGGCCAGCTGCACTCCCACGAGCGGGTGCTGGACCTGCGGGCCGGCACCCTGACCCGCGAGGTCGACTGGACCTCCCCCGCCGGCAAGCGGGTGCGCGTGCGCTCGACCCGCCTCGTGTCCTTCACCCAGCGGGCCGTCGCGGCGGTGGAGTACGTCGTCGAGGCCGTCGACCCCGTGCGCGTCATCGTGCAGTCCGAGCTCGTGGCCAACGAGGCGCTGCCCGTCGCCCGGCGCGACCCGCGGGTGGCCGCGGCGCTGGAGAACCCGCTGGTCGCCGTCGAGCGGGACGTCGGCCGCGCCAGCACGATCATGATCCACCGCACCCGCGAGAGCGGGCTGCAGATGGCGGCCGGGATGGACCACGACGTCGACGCCCAGGGCCCCGTGGAGGTGGAGACGCACGCCTCGGACGACTGGGCGCGCACGACGGTCCTGTCCACGCTCGAGCCGGGCCAGCAGGTGCGCGTGGTCAAGCTCATCGCCTACGGCTGGTCGGCGCTGCGCTCGACGCCGGCCCTGCGCGACCAGGTGGCCGGGGCGCTGACCGGCGCGCGCTCGTCCGGCTTCGCCGGGCTGCTGGCCGAGCAGCGCGACTACCTCGACGCGTTCTGGGACGCCGCCGACGTGCAGGTCGAGGGCGATCCGGAGATCCAGCAGGCCGCCCGGTTCAGCCTCTTCCACGTGCTGCAGGCCGGTGCCCGCGCCGAGGGCCGGTGCATCCCCGCCAAGGGTCTGACGGGGCCGGGCTACGACGGCCACACGTTCTGGGACACCGAGGGCTACGTGCTGCCGGTGCTGACCTACACCGCGCCCGAGGCGGTGGCCGACGCGCTGCGCTGGCGCCACTCCACCCTGGAGCTGGCGCAGGAGCGCGCGCGCGAGCTCGGCCTGGCGGGGGCGGCCTTCCCGTGGCGGACGATCCGCGGGCAGGAGACGTCGGGGTACTGGCCGGCGGGCACGGCGGCCTTCCACGTCAACGCCGACATCGCGGCCGCGGTGGAGGGCTACCGCTGCGTCACGGGCGACCTCACCCTCGAGCGCGAGATCGGCCTGGAGCTGCTCGTCGAGACGGCGCGGCTGTGGATGTCGCTGGGCCACCACGACCGCGAGGGCCGCTGGCACATCGTCGGCGTCACCGGGCCGGACGAGTACACCGCCGTGGTCGCCGACAACGTCTTCACCAACCTCGCCGCCGCGCACAACCTGCGCTCGGCGGCGGACGCCGCAGGACGCCACCCCGACCTCGCGCACGACCTCGGCGTCGACCTCGAGGAGACCTCCCGCTGGCGCGACGCCGCGGACCGGGTGCACCTGCCCTACGACGAGCAGCTCGGCGTCCACCAGCAGAGCGCGGGCTTCACCGAGCTCCCCGAGTGGGACTTCGCCGCCCGGCACGACTACCCGCTGCTCCTGCACGCCCCCTACTTCGACCTCTACCGCAAGCAGGTGGCGAAGCAGGCCGACCTCGGGCTGGCCATGGTGTGGTTCGGCGACGAGTTCTCGGCCGAGGACAAGGCGCGCAACGTCGACTACTACGAGCGGCGCACCGTGCGCGACTCCTCGCTGTCGGCGTCCGTGCAGGCGGTCACCGCCGCCGAGGTGGGGCACCTGGAGCTCGCCCACGACTACACCTACGAGGCCGCGCTCATCGACCTGCGCGACCTGCACTCCAACACCCGCGACGGGCTGCACATCGCCTCCCTGGCCGGCACCTGGATGGCGCTGGTCAACGGCTTCGGCGGGATGCGCCAGCGCCGCGGGGCCCTGTCCTTCGACCCGCAGCTGCCCGAGGGGATCACCCGGCTGCGGTTCTCCCTGCGCTGGCGCGCCCTGCGGCTGTGCGTGAACGTCGAGCCGCACCAGACGACGTACTCGCTGCGCGACGGGGAGGACGGCTCGCTCACCTTCCACCACGCGGGGGACGAGGTCACGGTCGCCGTCGGCGCGCCGGTGACCCTGCCGGTGGCCAAGCGGGTGCCGCTGCTGCCCCGCCCGCCCCAGCCCCCCGGGCGGGAGCCGTCCCACCGCAGCGGCGCATGAGGGCGCGACCGCCTCGCTGACCCGGAGGCCCGCAGGCCCTGGGCGTCAGCCGTCCGGCGGATCAAGGGCGGCCCGGCCCCGTCGATGTCCTGGTGTCCGCTCTCCGCGGTCGCAGGGGCGAGAGCGAGGTCACCATGGGCAGCACGCGCACACCGGGCGAGCGCCGCGACCCCCTGCGGGGGCTCTGGCGCCTCGTGCGCCGTCCGGCCGGCACGGTCGAGGGCATGCGCTGGCTGTACGCCCTCACCGCCGTGCTGGCGCTGCTGCTGAGCCTGCCCGCGGCGCTGACCGAGCCCACGCGCACCACGGTGGTGCTCACGGCCGTCGGCAGCGCGATCCTCGTCGTGTCGTGGACGGGCGGGTACCTGGCCCGGCGCTCCCCCCTCGCGCTGGACCTCGTCGACGCCGTGGGCATCGCCGCCGTCGCGGTGTCCTGCGCCGAGCCCGCCGTCGTGTTCAGCTTCGCCTTCTCGGGCCTGTGGTTCCGCTCCCTGTACGGGTCCGTGGCGCGCGCCGTCGTGCGCTGCGCCTTCTACGCCGCGGGGATCGGCAGCTGCCTGCTGCTGTGGCCGCTGGTGCACCCCGGTGCCCCGGTGCCCGCGGCGGCGCCGCTGCTCGGGACCTTCCCCGTCATGTTCCTCGTCGTCGTGGTGGGCCGGATGCTGGGAGCGAACCTCTTCGCCCGCGAGCAGGCGGCGCAGCGCGACGCCGCCCTCGTGGCCGCCGGCAGCCGCGTGCTGTCGACGACGGACCGCGGGGAGATCCTCGCCGCCGCCGGTGCCGGGTGCCTCGAGATCGCCGCCGCGACACCGGGGCTGCGACTCGTCGCGGTGACCCGGCGCGGCGACCGCCTGGTCGTGGACGGGACGGCCGGCGACCTGGTCAGCGCGCCCTCCACCCTGCCCGGCACCGTGCTCGGGCCGGGTCCCGACGGGGCCGCGGTGGTGGTCGACGCTGCCGCGCTCGACGCCGCGGTCGGCCGTCGCTGCGCGTGGCTCTGCGTCTCGCTGCCCGACTCGCATGACGCCTGGATGCTCTTCGGCACCCCCCGCGCGGTGCCGGAGGAGGCCGTCCTCGCCGTCCGCGCCCTCATGAACCAGGTGACGCTGGCGCTGCGCAACAGCCAGGTGCACGCCGAGCTCACCACCGCGGCGCGCACCGACGCGCTCACCGGGCTCCCCAACCGCTCCGCCTTCCACGAGGCCCTGGACGCCGCGGCGTCCGCCGACGGCGGCGTGGTGCTCTTCATCGACCTCGACGGCTTCAAGGCCGTCAACGACCGGCTGGGCCACCGCGCCGGCGACGCCCTGCTGCGCGAGGTGGCCAGCCGCCTGCGCCGCATCGTCCGCGCCGAGGACACCTGCGCCCGCCTGGGCGGCGACGAGTTCGCCGTCCTGCTGCCCGCCACGGCCCTCGCCGACGCCGAGGCGGTCGCCGAGCGGCTGCGCCAGGCGGTCAGCGCGCCGGTGCGGCTGGACGCGGAGGTCGTGCGCGTGGGCGCCAGCATCGGCCTGGCCGCCGCGCTGCCGGGCGCCGACGCCGACTCCGTCCTGCAGTGCGCCGACACGGCGATGTACGCCGAGAA
>NZ_JBZYWI010000145.1:0-7543 GCF_058932755.1 Quadrisphaera sp. DVD1 | reverse complement strand
GCCCGGTTCAGCGCCGTGCGGGCGGCGTCGGCGCCCCCCTCCGCCGACGGGTCCGGCGGGGGCTCCTGCGGCTCGTCAGGCGCCACCGGACTCCTCCGGAGCCACCTCGGTGCCCTCCGGCCCGGCGGTGACCCTCAGCCGCGCCCCGGCGAGCTCGGCGGGCACGTCCTCGTCCACGGCCGCCGTGACGAGCACCTGCTCCGCCCCGGCGACCAGGCCCGCGAGCCGGCGGCGGCGGCCGCCGTCCAGCTCGGCGAAGACGTCGTCCAGGACGAGCACCGGCTCGGCGTCGGGCTCGCCGCCGCCGCGGAGCAGCGCGTAGGTGCCCAGGCGCAGCGCCAGGGCGTAGGACCACGACTCCCCGTGGCTGGCGTAGCCGCGCGCGGGCAGCCCGTCGAGGTCGAGCACGAGGTCGTCGCGGTGCGGGCCGACCAGCGAGCTGCCCCGGTCGACCTCGGCGGTGCGGGAGCCGGCCATCTGCTCCATCATCGCCGCCGCCAGCTGGGCGCGCGGCGGCAGCGGGTCGTCGCCGGTGAGGTCCAGGTCGGCCACGAGCGGCAGCGAGCTGCGGTAGCCGAGGACCGCGGGGCTGCCCAGCGCCGGGTCGGCCCCGCTGACCTGCTGGTAGGCGGTGGCCACGTGCGGCCAGAGCCGCCGCACGAGCAGCAGGCGGGCGGCCAGCAGCTCGGCGCCGACCTCCGCCAGCTGGGAGTCCCACACCTCCAGGGTCGGCAGGTCCAGCGCGTCCAGCCCGCCGCGGGCGCTCCTGCTGCGGCTCCCCCCGCGGCGCGACGCGCCCAGGGTGCGCAGCAGGGCGCTGCGCTGGCGCAGGACGCGCTCGAGGTCGGCGCGGACGCCGGCCAGGCGCGGGGCGAGGGCGACGAGGGTGTCGTCGAGGAAGCGCCGCCGTCCGTCCGGGTCGCCCTTGACCAGGGCGAGGTCCTCGGGGGCGAACAGGACCGTCCGCAGCGCCCCCAGGACGTCCCGGGGGCGCTGCACGGGGGAGCGGTTGAGCCGGGCGCGGTTGGCCCGACCCGGCACGATCTCGACCTCGACGAGGGTCGCGCGGCCGTCGCGGTCGACGGCCGCGCGCACCACGGCGCGCTCGGCGCCCTGGCGGACCAGGGGCGCGTCGGTGGCCACCCGATGGCTGCCGAGGGTCGCCACGTAGCCCAGGGCCTCGACGAGGTTCGTCTTGCCCTGGCCGTTGCGGCCGACGAGCGCCGTCACCCCGGGGCCCAGGTCGACCTCCGCCCGCGGGTACGAGCGGAAGTCGACCAGGGACAGGTGGGTGACGTGCACCCGCTCCTCCTCAGCCCGGGCAGCCGGTCGGGACGCCGGTCAGCGGTCCGTGTCGCCGGCCCCCGAGGAGGGACCGGCCGACGAGGCCTCCGCCTCCAGGGGCGCCTGGTCGCTGCCGTGGGGGGTGTCGCCACCGCCGAGGGACTCCACCGCGTGCCCGCCGAACTGGTTCCTCAGCGCCGCCACGGCCTTCATCGCCGGGGAGTCGTCCTGGCGGGAGGAGAAGCGGGCGAACAGCGCGGCCGTGATGGCCGGCATCGGCACGGAGTTGGCGATCGCCTCCTCCACCGTCCAGCGGCCCTCGCCGGAGTCCGCGACGTGCCCGCGGATGGAGCCCAGGTCGCCCTCGGCCTCCAGGGCGCGCACCAGCAGGTCCAGCAGCCAGGAGCGCACGACGGTGCCGCGGGTCCACGCCTTGAACGAGCCGGTGACGTCGTTGATGATGTCGCTGCGCGCGGCCAGGAGCTCGTAGCCCTCGGCGTAGGACTGCATGAGGCCGTACTCGATGCCGTTGTGGACCATCTTCGCGTAGTGCCCGGCGCCGATCTCGCCCGCGTGGACGAAGCCCTCCTCGCGGGGGCCCTCGGGACGCAGCGCGTCGAAGACCGGCAGGGCCCGCTCGACCAGGGCGGCGTCGCCGCCGACCATGAGGCCGTAGCCGTTCTCCAGGCCCCAGATGCCGCCGCTGACGCCGCAGTCGAGGTAGCCGACGCCCTTCTCCGCGAGCAGCGCCGCGTGCACCTGGTCGTCGGTGAAGCGCGAGTTGCCGCCCTCGATGACGAGGTCGCCCTCGGCGAGCAGCCCGCCGAGCTCCTCGACGACGCCGCGGGTGATCGCCCCGGACGGGACCATCACCCACACCGTGCGCGGCGCCGGCAGGGCCTCGACGAGCTCGGCCAGGCTCGCGACGTCGCTGACGGCGGGGTCGCGGTCGTAGCCGGTCACCTCGATGCCGGCGCGGCGCAGCCGCTCCCGCATGTTGCCGCCCATCTTGCCCAGGCCGACCAGACCGATGTGCATGGTTCCTCCAGTGCTGTGGATGGAGCTCGCTGTGGATGGAGCTCAGTGGGTGCCGCGCCTGGTCCCGCCCCGACCAGTGGTCGGTCGCGGCGCGCGACGGCGCGCCGCCGGCCCGAGGAGGGCGGCGGCGCTCGGTCCTGACTACCCCGCCATGCGCACGGGCATGAGCAGGTAGCGGTACCGCTCGTCCGGCTCGGCCTCGAGATCGGCCTGGCCGGTGAGGACTGCCGGCTTGGTCGGCAGGGTGAAGGACAGCCGCACGTACGGCGTCCCGAGGGCCTGCAGGCCGTCCAGCAGGAACTGGGGGTTGAAGGCGATGGAGATGTCCCCGCCCTCGAGGGAGGCCTCGATCGCCTCGGAGGCCTGGGCGTCCTCGCCCTGCCCGGCCTCCAGGACGACCTGGCCCTGGGTGAAGGAGAGCCGCACCGGGGTGTTGCGCTCGGCGACGAGCGCCACGCGGCGCACCGCCTCCAGCAGCGCCGGGGCGGAGACCACGGCGACGACGGGCGCGTCGGCCGGGAAGAGCGCCCGCACCTTCGGGTAGTCGCCGTCGACGAGCAGGGAGGTGGAGCGGCGCCCGCCGGCCTCGAAGCCGACCAGCCCCGCGCCCGACGCGCCGCGGGGTGCGCCCGCCGGACCGTCCGTGGCCAGCGCCACGGTCACGTCGCCGCCGCCGAGCGCCTTGGCCACGTCGGAGAGCGTGCGCGCGCGCACGAGGGCGACCGCCGAGGCGCCCGGGGTGGAGGAGCGCCAGGGCAGCTCGCGCACGGCGAGGCGGTACCGGTCGGTGGCGAGGAGGGTGAGGGTGTCGCCCTCGATCTCCACGCGCACGCCGGTCAGCACGGGCAGCGTCTCGTCCCGGCTGGCCGCCACGGTCACCTGGGCGACGGCCTCGGTGAAGACGTCACCGGCCACGGAGCCGATGGTCTCGGGCATCGACGGCAGCGCGGGGTACTCGTCCACCGGCATGGTGAGGAGGCTGAACCGGCTCGCCCCGCAGGTGACGGCGAGCTTCGCGCCGTCCTGCACGACCTCCACCGGGCGCCCCGGCAGGGACCGGGCGATGTCCGCGAGCAGGCGGCCCGAGACCAGGGCCCGCCCCGGCTCGCCGACCTCGGCGGGCACCTCGATCCGCGCCGACACCTCGTAGTCGAAGCTCGACAGG
Source organism: Quadrisphaera sp. DVD1 (assembly GCF_058932755.1). Lineage (NCBI taxonomy): Bacteria > Bacillati > Actinomycetota > Actinomycetes > Kineosporiales > Kineosporiaceae > Quadrisphaera > Quadrisphaera sp. DVD1. Next base: position 4,056 of record NZ_JBZYWI010000145.1, on the reverse strand, counting down.
TGCAGGGAGCCCGCACCGTCGGCCTCCAGGAGCACGCCGGCCAGCACCGGCACCGGGGGACGGGCGGGCAGCGTGCGCGCCGTCCACCCGACCGCCTCGGCCAGGACGTCACGCTCGACCCGGAACCTCACCGGCCACCATCCCTCCTGGCCGTCCTCCGTGCGGGTCGGCCGATCTCGGGCGAACAGTACCGACCGCACGAGCAGTGGATGTGCGCGGACGTCCTGTCATCCATGGGGAGGTCCATCATCGTCTTAGCCGTTGTGAATCCTGGGGACGAGGTGCATCGCTGCAGGTCAGACCCCTGACGGGGGTGTGGATTTCCGGTGTGGACAGCTGGGGACGACGAGGGGCCGCCTGTGGACGCTCCGCTCCGTCCACAACCGGCCCCTCCTCCGTCCACCGCTCGTCCACCGTTCTGACGCCTCGCCCCACAGGCCTGGGGCGGTTCTGCACAGGGCCTGGGGACGACGGGAACCGGCAGGTCAGGAGGCCGCCGAAGTTTTACCCAGGCCGTGGACATCTCTGTGGACACGCTCCGTGGACGGGGTGCCGACCCGGCGTCGACCGGTCAGCCCGTCCGGTGCTGCTGCTTGATCCGGTTGGTCAGCTCGGTCACCTCGTTGTAGGTCGACCGGCGCTCGGCCAGGAGCGCGCCGACCTTCTTGTTGGCGTGCATGACGGTCGTGTGGTCCCGTCCGCCGAAGGCCTGCCCGATCTTCGGCAGCGACAGGTCGGTGAGCTCGCGGCAGAGGTACATCGCCACCTGGCGCGCGTTGACGAGCACCCTCGAGCGCGACGAGCCGCACAGGTCCTCGATCGTCAGGCTGAAGTAGTCGGCCGTCTGGGCCATGATCGTCGCGACCGTGACCTCGCCGGTCTCGCTCGTCACCAGGTCCTTCAGCACGACCTCCGCGAGCGGCAGGTCCACCGCGGCGCGGTTGAGGTTGGCGAAGGCCGTCACCCGGATCAGCGCCCCCTCCAGCTCGCGGATGTTCGTCGAGATCCGCGAGCCGATGAACTCGAGCACGTCGTCGGGCACCGAGAGCCGGTCGGTGATCGCCTTCTTGGACAGGATGGCGATCCGGGTCTCCAGGTCGGGCGGCTGGACGTCGGTGATCAGCCCCCACTCGAACCGCGACCGCATCCGCTCCTCGAAGCCGGACAGGCGCTTCGGGGGCAGGTCGGAGGTGATCACGACCTGCTTGTCGGCGTTGTGGAGGGTGTTGAACGTGTGGAAGAACTCCTCCTGGGTCTGCACCTTGTTCGACAGGAACTGGATGTCGTCCACGAGCAGCACGTCGACGTCGCGGTGGCGGCGCTGGAAGGCGCTGGCCTTGTCGTCGCGGATGGAGTTGATGAAGTCGTTGGTGAACTCCTCGGAGTTCACGTACCGCACCCGCACCCCCGGGTAGAGGTGCTGGGCGTAGTGGCCGATGGCGTGCAGGAGGTGCGTCTTGCCCAGCCCGGACTCCCCGTAGACGAACAGCGGGTTGTAGGCCTTGGCGGGCGCCTCGGCGACCGCGACGGCCGCGGCGTGGGCGAAGCGGTTGCTCGAGCCGATGACGAACGTGTCGAAGGTGTACTTGGGGTTCAGCCGCGCCGGCTCGACCTCGCGCCTCGGCTCGCGCTCGCGCCGCGGGCGCGGTGCCCCCGTGGAGGGCCGCTGGACGCCGAAGAGCGCGCCGTCCTCGGCCGGGAGGAGCTCTGCGCCGTCCTCGTCGGCGGAGCCGTCCTGGTCGACCCCGAAGACGTCCGAGCCGTCCTCCGCGGGGGGCTCGTCCTCCATGCTGGAGTCGACCGTGACCGCCAGGCGCACCGGACCGCCCAGGCTCGCGGCCAGGGCCTCGACCACCGGACCGCGGACCCTCTGCTCGAGGACCTCCTTGGTCAGCTCGTTCGGCACCGCCAGCAGCGCGGTGCCGTCGATGAGGCCGAGCGGGCGGGTCAGGCGCAGGAAGCCCAGCTGCTGGCGGGAGACGCGCGTGTCGCCGGAGAGGGCTGCGAGCACCGTCTGCCAGAGTGCGGGGAGGTCTTCGGAGCGGGCCACGCCGCCAAGCCTCCCACTCCGGGGGAGAGCGCCGTCCACAAGGATGTCCACACCCTGTGCGTAACCAAGGGGCACCCGTCGGCTCGGGAACGCTAGCGCGTCCTCCCCTCGGCGGACAAGGCGACCCGCCGGAACGCGCCGGAACCGGCTCAGTTGACCCGCCGGGCGCCGCGCCCGTACCGTGGGACGGTTGCGGTCGGCAGTGCTGGCCCGGTGGCACAGGGCGCGGACAGGCCGTGCGGTGGACGACCAGATGGAGTGAAAGTCGTGAGCAAGCGGACCTTCCAGCCGAACAACCGGCGCCGGGCCAAGGTGCACGGATTCCGGCTGCGCATGCGCACCCGCGCAGGCCGAGCCATCCTCGCCGGCCGCCGGCGCAAGGGCCGCGAGGAGCTGTCCGCCTGACCCCCCCGCGGCGAGCGCTGCGACAGGCCGGTGCTGCCCTCGGCGCACCGCATGCGACGGTCCCCGGACTTCGCCGCGGCGGTCCGCCGCGGCCGCCGGGCCGGTCGAGCGCTGCTCGTGGTGCACCTGAGGCTCACCGGGACGGACGACCCGCCCCTGGTGGGCTTCGTGGTGTCCCGGGGGGTGGGCGGATCGGTGGTGCGCAACCGGGTGGAGCGACGCCTGCGGCACCTCGTGGCCGCGCGGATCGACGCCCTGCCAGCCGGGGCGCACCTCGTGGTGCGGGCCTCGCCGGCAGCGGCGACGGCGAGCTCGCACGAGCTGGGCTCCGACCTGGACTCCGCCCTCCGGGCCGCGGCGCGACCGCGCGGGGGGCAGTCGAGGGGCGCAGGCGGCTCGGCCGCCCCGGCGCCCGCCGCGGGCGCCGGGCGGTGACCGTGCTGCGGGCCGTGGGCCGCGGGCTCGTCCTGGCGCCCCGGCAGGTCCTCGTGCTGGTCCTGCGCGCCTACCAGCTGCTGATCTCCCCGCTGCTGGGCCCCGTGTGCCGCTACGCGCCCTCGTGCTCGTCGTACGCGGTGGGAGCCCTGCAGACCCACGGCGCGCTGCGCGGCAGCTGGCTCGCCGCGCGCCGCGTGCTGCGCTGCCACCCGTGGGCCGCCGGGGGCTGGGACCCTGTGCCCGCCCGCACCAGCGGCCGCTGAGACCGCCCCACCTGCCCCCGAGCCCGCGAGGACCCCGTGATCGACTTCTTCACCAGCCTCTTCTACCCGCTGGAGTGGGTGGTCGCGTGGCTGATGGTCACCTTCCACGCCGGCCTGACCAGGCTGGGCATGGACGAGGCCAGCGGCTGGACGTGGGCGCTGTCCATCGTCGGCCTCGTGGTCGTCATCCGGATCATCCTCATCCCGCTCTTCGTCAAGCAGATCAAGGCCTCTCGCGGGATGGCCCTGCTCCAGCCGGAGATGCGCAAGATCCAGGCGAAGTACAAGGGCAAGACGGACCAGGCCAGCCGCGAGGCCCTCTCGCGCGAGACGATGGAGCTCTACCGCAGCAGCGGCACGAACCCCTTCGCCTCCTGCCTGCCGATCCTCCTGCAGGCGCCGATCTTCTTCGCGCTCTTCCGGGTGCTCAACAGCGGGCTGCGCAACGAGGACGGCGTGGGGCCGCTCACCGGCGTCCTGGCCCGGCAGGCCGGGGAGTCCACGATCTTCGGCTCCCGCCTGACGGACACGTTCCTCGGCAGCGACGACCTGCACGTCAAGGTGCTGACGGTCGTCATGATCCTGCTGATGTCGGCGACGACCTTCACCACGCAGCGCCAGCTGATGATGAAGAACATGCCGGCCAGCGCGCTGGACAACCCCTTCGCCCAGCAGCAGAAGATCCTCCTGTACCTGTTCCCCATCATCTTCGCCGTCTCGGGCGTCAACTTCCCGGTCGGCGTCCTCCTGTACTGGCTGACGACCAACCTGTGGACCGGCGGGCAGCAGTTCTACGTGATCCGGCGGATGCCGGCTCCCGGCTCCCTGGCCGAGAAGGCCCTGCAGGCGCGGCGCGCCAAGCGGCACGGGGGCGCGGGCGGCGGCGGTGACGCGGTCGCG
>NZ_JBZYWI010000144.1:0-7651 GCF_058932755.1 Quadrisphaera sp. DVD1 | reverse complement strand
GCCCCTGCCCTGGGCCGTCGAGCCCCGGCCCTGGGCCGTGCCGCCCTCGGCGCGGCGGGCCGCCGACGCCGCGCGCCGCGCGGCCGGGTGACCGGTGCGCTCGGACGCCGGGGGCGTGGGCCCGCGGCCCTCCAGGGCGCGGCGGTTCTTGCCGCCGGTGCCCACCTGGGCGCCCTTCTTCGAGCCGGCGTTGCGGACGGCGCCGCGTCGTGCTGAGTTGCCTGCCACGTGGATCTCCTCGGGTCTGGGTCGGTCAGGGCCGCTCGGCCAGCGCCCAGCGGGCGCCGTCCGGGGAGTCCTGCACCGCGATGCCGGCTGCTGCCAGCGCGTCGCGGACGGCGTCCGCGGCGGCGAAGTCCTTGTCCGCACGGGCCTTGGCCCGCGCGGCGAGCTGGTCCTGCACGAGCGCGTCCAGCGCGGTGAGCGCCGCGGTGTCCTGCGCCCCGGTCGACCACTGAGCGTCGAGGGGGTTGATCCCCAGGACGTCGGTCATGGCCGCCACCTGGGCGAGCAGGAGCACGGCCGCCTCGCTGTCACGGGCGTCGAGCGCCGCGTTGCCGGCGCGCACGCTCTCGTGCACCACGGCGAGGGCGGAGGGGACGTTGAGGTCGTCGTCCATCGCCGCCACGAAGGCGTCCGGCAGCGCGCCGCCGCGGTCTGCGACGGCCTCCCGCTGCCCGCGCCGCAGGAAGGTCTCGATCCGCGTGACCGCGGCGTCCGCCTCGGCCAGGGAGGTCTCGGAGTGCTCCAGGGCCGAGCGGTAGTGCGCCGAGCCCAGGTAGTAGCGCAGCGCCAGCGGGCGCACGGTCTCCAGCACCGTGGAGACCACGAGGGAGTTGCCGAGCGACTTGCTCATCTTCTCCCCGCCCATCGTCACCCAGCCGTTGTGCAGCCAGTGCTGGGCGAACCCGAGGCCGGCCGCCCGCGACTGGGCCTGCTCGTTCTCGTGGTGGGGGAAGCGCAGGTCCAGGCCGCCGGCGTGGATGTCGAAGGCGTCGCCGAGGTAGCGGCGCGCCATCGCCGAGCACTCCAGGTGCCAGCCCGGCCGGCCGCGCCCGAACGGCGTCGGCCAGGACGCCGTCTCGGGCTCGCCGGCCTTGGCGCCCTTCCACAGCGCGAAGTCGCGCGGGTCGCGCTTGCCGCGCGGGTCGGCGTCCCCCGCGTCGGCCATGTCGTCCAGGCGCTGGTGGGTCAGCGCGCCGTACTCGGGGAAGCTGCGGACGTCGAAGTAGACGTCGCCGCTGCCGTCGGCCGGGGCGTAGGCGTGCCCGCGCTCGACCAGGGCCTCCATGAGCTCGACCATCTCGGTCACGTGACCGGTGGCGCGGGGCTCGTAGGTCGGGCGGCGGACGCCGACCGCGTCGTAGGCGGCGGCGAACGCCTGCTCGTGGGTGTAGGCCCAGGCCCACCACGGCACCCCGGCCTCGGCGGACTTCGCGAGGATCTTGTCGTCGACGTCGGTGACGTTGCGGATGAAGGTCACGCGCAGCCCGTGACCGACCTCGAGCCAACGGGCCAGGACGTCGAAGGCGACGCCGGAGCGCAGGTGCCCGATGTGCGGGGGCGCCTGCACCGTGGCGCCGCAGAGGTAGATGCCGGCCTCGCCCGGGCGCAGGGGCACGAAGTCGCGCACCGCAGCGGTCGCGGTGTCGTACAGGCGCAGCGTCACCGATCGAGGATACCGGCGCGAGGCACCCCTCCCGCGCCGCGGAGGCCGGTCACCGGGTCGCGAGCGCCTGCACCACCGCGTGCGGCATCCGGGCCAGGGTGACCGCGCCCACCGCCGTGAGCGGGTGCAGCGGGTCGGGGGCGGTGGAGCCGGTCGGGCCGCCGAGCTCGGTGTGGGCCACCGCGCTCATCGCCGCGTACGCGTCGCCGCGGTCCCAGCCGCGCTCGTCGACGAGGTAGGAGAACAGCGCCTCGTAGGCCGCGGTGATCGAGGCCTGCACCGGGTCGCCGAGCCCGACGCAGACGATCTCCTCGCCGGTGTCCACGCGCGGAGCGGTCAGGTGGGCGCCCTTGACGACGTCGACGCTCACCGTGGCCGTGCCGGCCACCTCGATGGCGACGAAGGAGGACTCCCCGCGGCTCATCACGGCGTGCAGGTCGCCGATCGACAGCAGCGCGCCCTCCACCTGCACCGGCAGGTAGACCGTCGAGCCGGCGCGCACGTCGGTGAGGTCCATGTTGCCGCCGGTGGGGTAGGACGGCATGACCGTGGAGGCCTCGCCCGAGGCCGGCGCGGTGCCGATGCAGCCGATCATCGGGGCGAGCGGCACAGCCAGGCCGTCGGCGAGGTGGGCCAGGCCGTCGTGCAGCGGGATCCGCCGCACGAACATCTCCTCGCCCATCGGGCGCGCCAGCGCCCCGACGCCGGGCAGGTAGATCGACCAGCCCTGCGAGCTCGGCGTGATGTCGTGGACCGTGACGGCGAGCGCGTCGCCCGGCTCGGCGCCCTCGACGAACACCGGCCCGGTGACCGGGTTGATCACCGCGGTGACGGCGGCGAGGTCGCGCCTCACCTCCATCTGCGCGTACGCCTCGTCGTCGGTCTCCACGGTGATCCGGTCGCCGGCACCGGCCACCACCCGCAGGGCCGGGGGGTGGGTGGCGGAGAACCCCGCGGTCGCGCGGTCCTTGGGGATCAGGTGCTCAGCCACGGAGGTCCCTCTCGTCGGTGGCGGCGCGCTCGCCGGTGGCGGGCACCGCGGCGTGCTCGGGGAGGATCGTCACGTCACCGCTGGAGCGGCGGTAGTAGAGCAGCACGAGGACGCCGACCGCCAGCCACACGAGCCCGCCGACCTGCGCCGCCGTCCCGGCGTTGAGCAGCACGTAGCCGATGATGAGGAAGCCGACCACCGGCACGACCACGTGCAGGAACCAGTTGGTGCTGCGCGTGCGCACTCGGTAGTGGCTCACCACGGACACGTGCAGGAGCAGGAACGCGGTGAGGGCGCCGAAGTTCACGAGCGAGGAGATCAGCGAGATCTGCCCGACGAAGAACAGGCCCAGCACGAGGGTCAGCGCGCCGACGAGGAGGATCGCGCGGTCGGGCACCTGGTTGCGCGGGTTGATCCGCGCCAGGAAGCGCGGCAGCCGGCCGTCGCGGGCCATGGAGAACAGCAGGCGCGAGGTGGCCGACTGCGCGGCCACGGCGTTGGCGATGCCCACGGCCAGGGCGTTCATGAGCAGGAAGGCGATCTGCCAGCCGTGGCCGGCGATCCCCTCGACGATGCCGAAGAAGGCGTTGTTGACCTCGTCGTCCCCGAAGGACTCCACGTCCGGCACGAGCATCGCCGCGAGCCAGGTCTGGGTGACGAAGAACGTCGCCACGAGGAGCAGCGCCGCGATCATGGCCGTGCCGGCCGAGCGGCGTCCGCCCCGGCTCTCCTCCGACAGGGTCGCGATGCCGTCGAAGCCCAGGAAGCTCAGCACGGCGATGGACAGCGCGGCGGCCACGAGGCCCGGGCTGAAGTCGCCCGCGTCGAACAGCGGGGCCGTGGTGAACGTCGCGCCGTCGGTGCCGCGGCTGATCGCCACCACCGCCATGACGATGAAGATCGCGACGAAGACCAGCTCGGCGGCCAGGAAGATCCGGTTGACCACCGCGGTGAAGGAGATGCCGACGTAGTTCACCGTCGTGTTGATGGCGAGGAAGACGACGATCCACACCCACCGCGGGACGTCGGGCAGCACCCCCGCCAGCGACTCCGCGGCGAAGACGTAGAGCAGCGTGGGGACGAGCAGGTAGTCCAGCAGGATGGTCCAGCCGGCGAGGAAGCCCAGGTTCTGGTGCAGGCCGCGGCCGACGTAGGCGTAGACCGAGCCGGCGACGGGGAAGGCCCGCGACATCTGGGCGTAGGACAGCGCCGTGAAGATCATCGCGACCAGGCCGATGAGGTAGACCAGCGGCACCATGCCCGAGGCCTCGTTGTAGACCACCCCGAAGATCGCCCAGGGGGCGATCGGCACCATGAACACCAGCCCGTAGACGAGCAGGTCCGTGGTCGACAGCGAGCGCCGGAGCTCCTGCTTGTAGCCGAGGCTGGCGAGGTCGGCGCCCGCCTCGTCGGCTCCGGTGGTGGGGGTGGGCACGGGTCTCTCCTGGTGTTCGCGCTGGTCGGGCCGCCGAACACTAGGGCCCGCGACCCGTCCGTGTCGGTCAAGGGCGGGTCAAGGGCGCGCGAAGACCTGGTGGGGCGGCGAGGTCGCTCCCGGGCGGCGTCCGGGGGCCGGGTCGGCTAGCGTCCGATCCGTGCCTCAGACCGTGAAGGGCGTCATCGCCCGCGCCAAGGACGCCCCCGTCGAGCTCGTCGACGTCGTCGTGCCGGACCCCGGCCCGTTCGAGGCCGTGGTCGACGTCCAGGCCTGCGGGGTGTGCCACACCGACGTGCACTACCGCGACGGCGGGATCACCGACGACTTCCCGTTCCTCCTCGGCCACGAGGCCGCCGGCACGGTCTCCGCGGTCGGCGAGGGCGTCACCGACGTCGCGGTCGGCGACTTCGTCGTCCTCAACTGGCGCGCCGTCTGCGGCCACTGCCGCGCGTGCCGCCGAGGGCGGCCCTGGTACTGCTTCGACACCCACAACGCCTCCCAGCCGATGACGCTGGCGGACGGCACCCCGCTGACCGCCGCCCTGGGGATCGGCGCCTTCGCCGAGAAGACCCTGGTGCACGCCGGGCAGTGCACGAAGGTCGACCCGGCGCTGCCGGCGACCGCCGCGGGCCTGCTCGGCTGCGGGATCATGGCCGGCTTCGGCGCGGCCGTGAACACCGGCGGGGTCACCCGCGGCGACAGCGTCGCGGTGATCGGCTGCGGCGGCGTCGGGGACGCCGCGATCGCCGGTGCGGCGCTCGCGGGCGCGACGACGATCGTCGCCGTGGACGTCGACGACCGGAAGCTGGAGCTGGCGCGCTCCTTCGGCGCCACCCACACCGTCAACAGCCGCGCGGACGACCCGGTCGAGGCCGTGCGCGCGCTGACCGGCGGCCACGGGGCCGACGTCGTCATCGACGCGGTCGGGCGCCCGCAGACGTACGAGCAGGCGTTCCACGCCCGCGACCTGGCCGGCACGGTGGTGCTGGTCGGCGTCCCCACGCCGGACATGCAGATCACGCTGCCGCTGCTCGACGTGTTCGGCCGCGGCGGCGCCCTGAGGTCGAGCTGGTACGGCGACTGCCTGCCCAGCCGGGACTTCCCGATGCTCGCCGCCCTGTCGCTGCAGGGCCGCTTCCCGCTGGAGGACTTCGTGACCGAGACGACGGGGCTCGACGGCGTCGAGGAGGCCTTCGCCAAGATGGCTCGCGGCGAGGTCCTGCGCTCGGTGGTCGTGCTGTGAGCGGCGAGCTGCGCATCGACGCCGGCACCTCGTCGGGCACCTTCAGCCTCGACGGCCAGACCTTCGACGTCGAGAACAACATCTGGGTGGTCGGCGACGACACCGAGTGCGTCGTCATCGACGCGCCCCACGACCTCGAGGCGATCGCCGCCGTGGTCGGCCCGCGCCAGGTGCGCGCGGTGCTGTGCACGCACGCGCACGACGACCACATCGACCTGGCGCCGATGGCCGGAGAGCGCTTCGCCGCCCCGACGATGCTCCACCACGACGACCTCGGCCTGTGGACCCTGACCCACGCCGACTTCTCGCCCAACCACCTGCTCGAGGACGGCGAGGTCGTCTCCGTGGCCGGCGCCGAGCTGCACGTGCTGCACACCCCGGGGCACTCCCCCGGCTCGGTCAGCGTCTACGTGCCCGCGCTGGAGACCGTCCTCACCGGCGACACCCTCTTCCAGGGCGGGCCCGGCGCGACCGGCCGCTCGTACAGCGACTTCCCCACGATCATCGAGTCCATCCGCGAGCGCCTCCTGGCCCTGCCGCCGGCGACGCGCGTGCTGCCCGGCCACGGCGCGAGCACGACCGTCGGCGACGAGGCGCCGCACCTGCAGGAGTGGATCGACCGGGGCCACTGAGCCCCCGCGTCCGCCCCACCTCCACGACCATGGCGCCCCACCCCCCGCTGCGGCTCGACCCGGCCAGCCCCGCCGGGCCGTCCGAGCAGGTGCACGCCCAGCTCGTGGCCCTCGTCGACGACGGCACCCTGGCTCCCGGCGACCGCCTGCCGACCGTGCGCGCGCTGGCCGAGGAGCTGGGCGTGGCCGCCGGCACCGTCGCCCGGGCCTACCGGCGCCTGGAGGCGGAGGGCGTGGTGAGCACCGCCCGACGCGCCGGCACGGTCGTGCGCGACCGCAGCGTCGCCGGGGACGACGCCGCGGCGAGGGTCGCGGCGGCCGAGCTGGCCCGCGTCGCCGTGGCCGGCGGCCTGGACGACGAGGCGGTGCTGACGCTCGTGCGCGGCGCCCTCCTCGTGGCCCGCAGCGGCTGAGCGGACGGCGCGCCGCCAGCACCGTTGACAGGAGCCGACCCCTCCGCCATCGTCTCAATGAATCAACTCATCGAGACATTGGGGTTCACGTGAGCGGGATCGTGCTGTCGGTGCCCCTGCTGCTGACCGTGGTCGCCAGCGCCGTGCTCGTGGCGGTGCTGGCCGCCACCGCGACCCGCAGCGAGCGGCTGATCGGCACCGTGGCCGCCGCCCGCCGCCACGGCACCGCCACGGGCGCGCTGGCGGTGGCCGTCGGCCTCGTCGGCGCCTGGGCAGCGCCGCGGGCAGCGCAGGCGCTGGACCTGCCCTCGGGCGTCGGGCTGCTGGCGGTGCCCTTCGCGTTCGCCCTGGCGCACACGGCCGTCGTCCTCGCCGGTGAGCTCACCTGGCCGCGCCCGCGGGGTGCGGTGCGCAGCGCGGCGCTGACCGCCCGCGGGCCGTCCACCGTCGCCCCTCGCGGCCTGCGCCGGTTGTTCCGGGCCAGCGCCCTGCTCGTCGCCGTGATCTGCGCCGTCGGCTGGCTCACCGCGGACTCCTCGGGCCGCCGCATCAGCTCGGTGGTGCTGGGTGCCGACGGCGAGCCGGCCTGGAGCGGCAGCTCCGGGCCCTACCCGGGCCCGGTGTTCGCCGTCCCGGCCCTCATCGGCCTGAGCGCGCTCGTCCTGGCGACCGAGCTCGGGCTGCGCCTGGTCGCCTCCCGCCCGGCCGTGGCCGGGGCCGACGCCGCCGCCGAGGCCGTGCTGCGCCGCGCGTCCGCCCACCGGCTGGTGCGGGGGGCGAGCAGCGGGGCGCTGGGCACCGCCGCGGGGCTGCTGGTGTTCGGCGGCGGCGCGGTGCGCGGCGCCTACAGCGGCAGCTGGGGCGGGGTCGTGGGGCACGAGCAGCTGTGGGGGCACCAGCCCGCGCTGGTCGCCGTCGGCACCACCGCGTCGGTGCTGGGCCTGGGGTGCGGCCTCGCGGCGCTCGTCGTGCTGTGCCTGCCGGCGCCGCGGGTGCGTCCCGACCCGGCGCCCGCGGCGCGCGAGCCCGTCACCGCGACGTGAGCGGCGCGGGGTCGCCGTCCGGCCTGACGCTGCTCGTGGACCTCGGCTCCGCGGTCCCGCCGTACGAGCAGGTGCGCACCCAGGTCGCCGCGCACGTCAGCGCCGGGAGGCTGCGCCCGGGAGACCGGCTGCCCACCGTGCGCGCGCTGGCCGCCGACCTGGGCATCGCGGTCGGCACGGTCACCCGGGCCTACCGCGAGCTGGAGGCCGACGGGCTGGTGC
>NZ_JBZYWI010000143.1:0-7673 GCF_058932755.1 Quadrisphaera sp. DVD1 | reverse complement strand
GGCAGCGGCGCGAAGGGCACCAAGCCGCGCAGCGGCGGGCAGGGGCCGGGGTCGACCGGCACCGCCGGCGCCACCGACTGACCGCACCAGCACCGGAGCACCACCCAGCCAGGGCGGACCCCGCCCGCCCGCTCCGCCGAGGAGGCAGCCGTGACCGAGCCGCAGACCAGCGACGTCGAGACCCCCGAGCCCGGGGACGCCGCGCCCAGCGCCGCGCCGTCGGCCGCCGCCTCCGGGGAGGACGTCGGCACCAGCGCCTCCCGCCTGGAGGAGGAGGGTGACGTCGCCGCCGACTACCTCGAGGAGCTGCTGGACATCGCCGACCTCGACGGCGACATCGACATCGACGTGGAGGACGGGCGCGCCTCCCTGTCCGTCGTGGCCGAGCCGGCCAGCGCCGCGTCGCTGCGCCGCCTCGTGGGGGAGCGGGGCCAGGTGCTCGAGGCCCTCCAGGAGCTGACCCGGCTCGCGGTGCAGGCCCGCACGGGCCAGCGGAGCAGGCTCATGCTCGACGTCGCCGGCTACCGGGTGCAGCGCCGGGCCGAGCTGGAGCAGCAGGCCCGCGACGTGGTCGAGCAGGTCCGCGCCGAGGGCGCCGCCGTGCGGATGGAGCCGATGAACCCGTTCGAGCGCAAGGTCGTCCACGACGTCGTGGCCGCCGCGGGGCTCGTCAGCGACTCCGAGGGCGTGGAGCCGCAGCGCCGCGTCGTCGTCCAGCCCGCCTCGGCGTGAGCTCGCCGGCGACCGACGGCGGCGGCGCCCGAGTTCCACGTGGAACGGGCGCTCCTCCGCCGGACCCGGCGGTCCTGGAGGCCGTGTTCGGCGACCGGGCCGACCTCGCCCGCCGCTACACCGACCACCTGGCCACCAGCGCCGTGGAGCGGGGCCTCGTCGGCCCGCGCGAGGTGGACCGGCTGTGGGACCGCCACGTGCTCAACTGCGCCGTCGTGGGCGAGCTGCTGCCCCAGGGGGCCCGCGTCGTGGACGTCGGCAGCGGTGCGGGGCTGCCGGGGCTGTGCCTGGCGCTGGCCCGCCCCGACGTGCGGGTGACGCTCGTCGAGCCCCTGGAGCGGCGCACCACCTGGCTGCACGAGGTCGTCGCCGACCTCGGGCTCGACGTGCGCGTCGTCCGCGGCCGGGCCGAGGACGTGCGCGGGTCGGGGGAGGGGCAGGTCGCGCCCGCCGAGGTCGTCACGGCCCGCGCCGTGGCCGCGCTGGACCGGCTGGCGCGCTGGTGCCTGCCGCTGGTCGCCCCCGGTGGCGAGCTGCTCGCCATCAAGGGGCAGAGCGCGGCCGAGGAGGTCGCGCGCACCACGGGGGCGCTCCGCCGCGCGGGGGCGGTGGGGTGGGAGGTCGTCCAGGTGGGCACCGGCGTGCTTCCGGTCCCCACCACGGTCGTCAGGGTTAGGGTTGGCGCTGGCCGGCGCAGCGGGGCTGGAGCAGGACGCCAGCGCGTCGACCACGGGGAGGACCACGGGTGAGCGAGCAGCAGGACCAGGCGGCCGAGCAGGGCGCTGCGAGGGGCGGTGCCGCCCCCGCCGCCTCCGACGCCGCCGACCTGCGGCGGCGCACGGCGGTGGCGGAGGTCATCCCGCACTCCGACGACGACACGCCGCTGATGCGCCAGGCCGCTGCCGACGCCCGGCTGCGGATCACCCTGCGCGGCCGCGCCCTGCCCCGCCCGAGCCGCACCCGCGTCATCACCGTCGCCAACCAGAAGGGCGGCGTCGGCAAGACCACCACGACGGTCAACCTGGCCGCGGCGCTGGCGCAGTCCGGCCTGCGGGTGCTCGTCATCGACGTCGACCCGCAGGGGAACGCCTCCACCGCCCTCGGCATCGACCACCACAGCGACATCCCGGGCACCTACGAGGTGCTCGTCGAGGGCATGCCGATCTCGGACGTCCTGCAGGCCTGCCCCGACATCCGCGGCCTCGAGTGCTGCCCGGCCACCATCGACCTCGCCGGCGCGGAGATCGAGCTGGTGGGCATGGAGCGGCGCGAGTCGCTGCTCCGCCAGGCGATCGCCGACCACCTGGTCGAGCGCCAGCGGTCGGGGCAGCCTCGGCTCGACTACGTGCTGGTGGACTGCCCGCCGAGCCTCGGGCTCATCACGGTCAACGCCTTCACGGCAGCCGCCGAGGTGCTCATCCCCATCCAGTGCGAGTACTACGCCCTCGAGGGGCTGAGCCAGCTGCTGCGCAACATCGGGCTGGTGCAGGAGCACCTCAACCCCTCGCTGGACGTCTCCACGATCCTGCTGACGATGTACGACGCCCGCACCCGGCTGGCCGCGCAGGTGGCGGACGAGGTCCGCACGCACTTCCCGAGGACCGTCCTCAAGACGACGATCCCGCGGTCGGTGCGCATCTCCGAGGCGCCCAGCCACGGGCTCACCGTCATGTCCTACGACCCCGGCTCCAGCGGCGCGCTGTCCTACCTGGCCGCCGCCCGCGAGATCGCGGAGCGCGACGCCGAGGCGCACCCCGCGCCCGGCGCCGGACCGGTGGTCGACCTGACCGCCGGGACCGGGCCCGACCAGGGCCACGGCGCCACCGTGCCGGCCTCGAGCAGCCCCTCGCGGGGCGCACACCTGGGAGACCACTCATGACCGAGCGCCGCAGGGGGCTGGGCCGCGGGCTCGGCGCCCTCATCCCCACCGCACCGGCGGGCTCCACCCGGCCCATCGACCTCTTCTTCGCCGACGCCCACGCGGACGCCGCCGCGGCGGCCGAGGGGACCGTCCGCGAGGTGGACCTCCGCCACCACGACGCGCCCGCCCCCGCCGACGACGGGCGTTCCACGTGGATCGTGCAGGAGCCGACGGAGGAGCTCCTCCCGGTGCCCGGGGTCCGCTTCGCCGAGGTCCCGGTCGGCCAGGTCGTCCCCAACCCGCGCCAGCCGCGCCAGGTGTTCGACGAGGACTCCCTCTCCGAGCTCGTCCACAGCGTCCGCGAGATCGGCGTCCTGCAGCCCGTGGTCGTGCGCCCGGTGGCCCCGGACGAGGGCGGGCCGCGCTACGAGCTCGTCATGGGCGAGCGGCGCTGGCGCGCGAGCCAGGCCGCCGGCCTGGAGACGATCCCGGCCATCGTCCGCGAGACCAGCGACGACGACCTCCTGCGCGACGCGCTGCTGGAGAACCTCCACCGCAGCCAGCTGAACCCCCTCGAGGAGGCCGCGGCCTACCAGCAGCTCCTCGACGACTTCGGCTGCACGCACGACCACCTCGCGCAGCGGATCGGCCGCTCGCGCCCGCAGATCTCCAACACCATCCGCCTGCTGCGCCTCCCGCCGCTGGTCCAGCGCCGGGTGGCGGCCGGCGTGCTCTCCGCCGGGCACGCGCGGGCCCTGCTCGGGCTCAAGGACGGCGCGGCCATGGAGCGGCTGGCCCAGCGCATCGTGGCTGAGGGCCTGTCGGTGCGGGCCACGGAGGAGGTCGTCGCCCTCGGGGGCGACGCCGACCGCAGCCCCCGCCGCGCCCCACGCCGCGGCGAGCGGGCGCCGCAGCTCGAGGACCTCGCCGCCCGCCTCTCGGACCGCTTCGAGACCCGGGTCAGCGTGGCCATGGGCCAGCGCAAGGGGCGGCTCACCGTCGAGTTCGCCACCGTGGAGGACCTCAACCGCATCCTCGGCGCCCTGGCGCCCGAGGACCCGGGAGTCGACGACGCCGGGGTCGAGGGCTCCGGGGCCGACGCCGGGGCCGCACCGGCGGAGGCGCTGGAGCGCTGAACCGCGCTGCGCCGACCGGGTGAACGCGAGCCCGGCCGGTGCACAGGGTGTGGACGACGCCTGTGGACGAGCGGCCTCAGCCGGTCGGGGGACGGAGGGGACGGCGATGGGCAGGCGGATGGCGCCGCTGACGCTGGAGTCGCTGCCGGACCTGCCCGCTGCGTGCCGCAGCTGCGTGCGGTGGGAGCTCGACCCGGTGGCCGCGCGGCGCGCCGCCCGGGACGGCGGCACGGCCTTCGAGAAGGAGGCGTGGCTGTCGTCGGTGCTGCTGTCGTGGGGCACCGCGGGCCGCCTGGCCTACGTCGACGACGAGCTGGCCGGCTTCCTCACCTACGCCCCGCCGGTGCACGTCCCGCGCTCGCTCGCCTTCCCCACCTCGCCGGTCAGCGGTGACGCGGTGCTGCTCATGAGCGGTCAGGTGCTGCCGCGCCACCGCGGCGGCGGCATCGCGCGGATGCTCGTCCAGGGCGTCGCCAAGGACCTCACCCAGCGCGGCGTCAGGGCGCTCGAGGCGTTCGGCGACGCGAGCGGCGAGGAGCAGGCCGGCGCTGCACCGGCTCGGGCCGCCCGGGGCGTCGAGGCCCCGGTCGAGGCGGACGCGGCGGCGGGCTGCCTGGTGCCGGCCGCCTTCCTCGAGGCGGTGGGGTTCACGGTCGTGCGCCCGCACCCGCGCTACCCCCGGCTGCGCCTGGAGCTGCGGACGGCGCTGTCGTGGCGCGAGGACGTCGAGGCGGCGCTGGAGCGGATCCTCGCCACGGTCCGCGTGCCCACCCTCACCGGCGCCTGAGCGCCGGCTGACGGCTGCTGGGTCAGCCGCGCGAGCGCGCGACGACGTCGCCGAGGAAGAGCGTGCCCGTGGCGGCGTCGTCCTCCTCGGGGAGGAAGAGGCGCTGGACGGCGGCCAGCAGCCCCTCGGCGCACGTGTCGCGGAACGCCGGGTCGGCCAGCAGCGCGGCGTCCGACGGGCTGGTGAGGTAGCCCAGGTCGACCTGCACGGCCGGCATCGGGGTCAGGCGGAGCAGGTCCCAGGAGCGCGCGTGGGTGCGCAGGTCGGCCAGCGGGGTCCGCGCCACCAGCTCGCGCTGGACGAGGTCCGCCAGGCGGGCTCCGACCACGGAGCGGACGGCGGGGCGGTCGTCGGTGCGCGCCTGCCCCCAGTAGGAGGAGGCGACCCCGTGCGCGCCGGGGGATCCCGGCCCGGCCCCGTCGCAGTGCAGGCAGAGGTAGAGGTCGGCCCGCACCTCCGTGGCCAGCGCGATCCGCTCGGCGAGGGAGGGGTCCTGGTCGGCGCCGCGGGTGAGGACGGCGGTGACCCCGGACGCCGCGAGGCGGCCCTCGAGGCGCTGGGCGAGGTCGAGGACGACGTCGGCCTCGGTCAGCCCACCGCCCAGGGCGCCGGGGTCGCTGCCGCCGTGGCCCGGGTCGAGCACGACGGTGCGGCCGGCCAGGCTGCTGCCGGCCCGGCGCACGTGCTCGGCGGCGCGCAGGGCGGCCGCGTCGCCGCCACCGACGGTGCGGGCCAGCTGGGCCAGCACGCGCAGGGTGGTCGGCCCGCAGGTCCCGTCGACGACGGTGCCGCACGAGCGCTGCAGCTCGCGCACCGCCCGCTCGGTGTCGGGCCCGTAGAGCCCGTCGACGCGACCGGCCAGCACCCCGAGCCCGAGCAGCCGCTCCTGGAGCTCCACGACGTCGTCGCCGACGAGGAGGTGCCCGGGGGTGTAGCGGAGGATGCGGTCGCCGAGGCGCCAGCGCGCGGCGTCCAGGGCGCGGGAGGTCTCCGGCCCGACGAGGCCGTCGGCGGTCAGGCCCCGGCGCTGCTGGAACTCGCGCACGGCCAGCTCCAGCCGGGCGTCGAAGACGTCGGGCTGCTCGCCGGGCCGGGCGGCCGCCGAGGCGACGCCCACGTCGACGAGCACCGAGCGCACGCCCGCGACCCGGGGACCGGAGTCCCCGGGTCGCAGGAGGGTGCTCCTCACGGCGCCTGGCGGCGGGGTGCGGTCACGGGTCCGGTGCTCAGCCGAGGAACTCGGAGAGCTCCTTGACCAGCACCGGCTTCGGCCGCGCGCCGATGATCTGCTTCACGAGCTGGCCGCCGGAGTAGACGTTCAGGGTCGGGATCGAGGTGATGCCGTACGCCGCCGCGGTGCGCGGGTTCTCGTCCGTGTTGACCTTGACGACCTCGATGGCCTCGCTGTGCTCGGTGGCCAGCTCCTCGAGGATCGGGGAGACCTGGCGGCACGGGCCGCACCAGGGGGCCCAGAAGTCGACGAGGACGGGCTTGTCGGACTGCAGGACCTCGGCGTCGAAGGTGTCGTCGGTGACGGGGCGGGTGCTCATGGCGTCCTCCAGGGGATCGGTGCGGGAGGGGTCGCGCGGGGGGCGCGGCCCGGGACGGGGAGCGGTCAGGAGACGGCGGTCGCCTCGGCGACCTCCACCGCCTCGACCGCGGCGACGCGCGGGGAGTCGGTCGCGTCCAGCGCGGCCAGGTAGCGCTCGGCGTCGAGGGCGGCCGCGCAGCCGGAGGCCGCGGCGGTGATCGCCTGGCGGTACTCGTGGTCGACCACGTCGCCGCAGGCGAACACGCCGGGCAGGTTGGTGCGGCCGGACCGGCCGTCGACCGCGACGTAGCCCTGCTCGTCCAGCGCCACCTGGCCGCGGAAGAGCTCGGTGCGGGGCTCGTGGCCGATGGCGACGAAGAGGCCCGAGACGTCGAGCTCGCTCACCTCGCCGCTGGTGCGGTCGCGGAGCACGACGCCGGAGAGCTTGTCCTCCCCGCGCAGGTCGAGGACCTCGGTGTTCCACGTGAAGCGGATCTTCGGGTCGGCGGAGGCGCGGTCGGCCATGATCTTGGACGCGCGGAGGGTGTCGCGCCGGTGCAGGACGGTCACCGACCGGGCGAACCGGGTGAGGAAGGTGGCCTCCTCCATCGCGGAGTCACCGCCGCCGACGACCGCGACGTCCTTCTCGCGGAAGAACGCGCCGTCGCAGGTGGCGCACCAGGACACGCCGTGCCCGGAGAGGCGCTTCTCGCTGTCGAGGCCGATCTCCTTGTAGGCGGAGCCGGTGGCGAGGATCACCGCGCGGGCGGAGAACGTCTCGCCGTTGCCGGTCCTCACCGTCTTGACGGGACCGGTCAGGTCGAGGTGGACGGCGTCGTCCCAGACGATGCGCGTGCCGAACCGCTCGGCCTGCTTCTCCATGCGCTCCATGAGGTCCGGGCCCATGAGGCCCTCGGGGAAGCCGGGGAAGTTCTCCACCTCGGTGGTGTTCATGAGGGCACCGCCGGAGGTCACCGAGCCGGCGATCAGGACCGGGCTCAGGTTCGCGCGGGCGGCGTAGATCGCGGCGGTGTAGCCCGCCGGACCGGAGCCCACGATCACCAGCTCCTGGACGTCCTCGTGCACGGGATCCCCTCTCGTCGGTCTGCCGCTGCGCCGGGCCGGTGGAGCCGGCCCCTGCGCTGCGGGCGTCAACAGATCCTACGGGCGGGGTGTTCCGCGGCCCCCGCTCGCCGGCACGACCGGCTCAGCCCACCTGCACCGAGGACAGGTCGACGCGGAAGCCGTCGTCGGCCTGCGGCGCCGCGGTGAACCACAGCAGCACCCACCGGGTGGTGGTGGGGGCGGGAAGGTCGACCCGGACCGGGTCGGGCCCGCCGCTGCCGACGTCGGCGGTGGCCGCGACGGTGCTGCCCTCCAGCGCGCCGTCGGCGGAGGTGCGCACCTCCACCACCCCGCCGGTGCCCGCCACGGCGAGCTCGACGCTCGACACGCTCGCGTCCTGGCCGAGGTCCAGGGCGAGGCCGACGCCGTCCTTGAGGCCGCCGAGGTCGGCGCTGCTGTACGTCTCCGAGCTCCACGACGTGGCCGGGTCGCCGTCCAGCGCCCGGGGCACCTGCTCGTCGTTCTCGGCGCCGTCGCCCAGCGGGTCGAGGGCCGCAGCCG
>NZ_JBZYWI010000142.1:0-7760 GCF_058932755.1 Quadrisphaera sp. DVD1 | reverse complement strand
TCCCGCTCATGCCCCTACGACGCCGCGGGGGCCGCTCCTGTTGCAGCCGGCGGGACGGCGATCCGCCCGGCGCTGATCCGCACCGCGCCGCCCTCGACGGAGACCGAGGTCGCGCGCCCCGCCTCGGCGACCACCCGCACGTGCAGGGAGGAGGGCCGGCCCATCTCGACGCCCTGGGAGACGAGCAGCTCCGAGGGCCCGTCGGCGGGCAGCAGGCCGGCGGCGACCGCGCTGACGCCGAGGCCGAGGGCCGCCGACCCGGTCGCCGGGTCCTCGTCGACGCCGATGCCGGTGCCGAACATCCGCACCCGGGCGCGCGCCGGTGCGGCCGCACTGCCCTCGCCGCCCTCCCAGCCGACCACGAGCAGCCCGGCCAGGGCCGCCGCGCCCGGCGGCACCCGCGCCGGCAGCGCTGCGAGCGCCGCGGCGTCCGGGCGCAGCACGCCCAGCGCCCCGGGGCGCACGAAGACGTGGACCTGCTCCACGCCGGTCCCGGCCCTGGCGGCGCCGGTGCCGCCCGCGGCCAGGTCGAGCTCCACCGCGGGCAGGCCCACCGCCTCGAGCAGCGGGGCGGGGTCGACGTCGCCCCGCCAGGTCGGCGTCCCCCCGGTCAGGCGCACCGGGCCGAGGTCCGGGGCCACCTCCAGGGGCAGGTCGCCGGCCGCGCAGGTCTGCACCACCCGCCCGGGCGCGAGCGCGCCGCGGGCGGCCAGCAGCCACGCCGTCCCGACCGAGGGGTGGCCGGCGAACGGCAGCTCGGTGCCGGGGGTGAAGATCCTCAGCCGGTAGTCCACGCCGCGGGCGCGCTCGGCCTCGCTCGGGGCCAGCGGGAAGGCGGTCTCGGACAGCGCGAACTCCGCGGCCAGGGCCTGCAGCTGCTCGGTGGCCAGGGCCTCGGCGCCCAGCACCACCGCGAGGGGGTTGCCCGCGAAGGGGCGGTCGGTGAAGACGTCGACGACCTCGAACTCCAGCTGCTCCGGCGCGCTCATCCGGGGAGGCTAGCGGCGCGGGCGGCTAGGCTCGAAGACCGTGAGCGCCCCCTCCCGCGTCTTCGTCGCCCGGCTGGCCGGCCTGCCGGTCTTCGACCCGCTGGGCGACCGGGTCGGGCGGGTGCGCGACGTCGTCGTCGTGCCCCGCGGGACGCGCCGACCGCGCGCGGTCGGCCTCGTCGTCGAGGTGCCCGGCAAGAAGCGCATCTTCGTGCCGATGACCCGCGTGACGAGCATGGACGCCGGCCAGGTCATCACGACCGGCCTGCTGAACATGCGGCGCTTCGAGCAGCGCCCCTCCGAGGTGCTCGTGCTCACCGACCTGCTCGACCGCACGGTCGTGCTGTCGGCGTCGGTCGCCGGGGACGACGGGCCGGCGGAGGTCGTCGTCGAGGACGTCGCCCTGGAGCAGCAGCGCAACCGCGACTGGGAGCTCGCCCGGGTCTTCGTGCGCAAGGACGCCGGGGCGCGCCGCAGCGCGCTGGGCCGCCGCCGCGGCACCACCCACCTGGTGGACTACCACGACGTCGCGGGCCTCTTCACGGCCCAGAGCGACCAGGGCGCCGCGCTGCTGGCCGCCTCGATGGAGGAGATGAAGGCGCCCGACCTCGCCGACCTGCTCCACGACATGGCCGGCAAGCGCCGGGTGGAGGTCTCGGCCGAGCTGGACGACGAGCGGCTGGCCGACGTCCTGCAGGAGCTGCCCGCCGACGACCAGGTGGAGATCCTCACCGCCCTGGGCCGCGAGCGCGCCGCCGACGTGCTCGAGGCGATGGAGCCCGACGACGCCGCCGACCTGCTCGGGGAGCTCTCGGAGGACCAGCAGGAGCAGTTCCTGCGGCTCATGGAGCCCGACGAGGCCCGCGACGTCCGCCGCCTGCTGGCCTACGAGGACGACACCGCCGGCGGCCTGATGACGACCGAGCCGGTCGTGCTGCCGCCGGAGGCCACGGTCGCCCAGGCGCTGGCCACCGTCCGGCGGGCGGAGGTGCCGCCGACGCTCGCGGCCGCGGTGTTCGTCTGCCGCCCGCCGACGGAGACCCCCACCGGGCGGCTGCTGGGGATCGTCCACCTCCAGCGGCTGCTGCGCGAGGCCCCGCACGAGGCGATCGGCGGGATGCTCGACTCCGACGTCGAGGCGCTCTCGGTCGACACCCCGCTCGCGGTGGTCACCCGGCGCCTCGCCACCTACGACCTCGTGTCCCTCCCGGTGACCGACCCGGCCGGCCGGCTGCTCGGCGCGGTGACGGTGGACGACGTCCTCGACCACCTGCTGCCCGAGGACTGGCGCGAGCGCGACGACGAGCCGGAGCCCCCCGCCGCGGGGAGCCCCGCCGCGGGGAGCCCCGCCGCGCCGGGCGGCGCCACCGCGGTGCGCGCACCGGGGGTGCCCGGTGCCTGAGGACCGCGACCCCGTCCGCCGCCGCGACGCCCTGGACACCCCGCTGGAGGTCCGCCAGGGCCTCGTGCGGCGCCCGCGGATGGACCCCGAGCGCTTCGGCCGGCTGTCGGAGGGCTTCGCCCGCTTCATGGGCACGCCGACGTTCCTGCTCTACATGAGCGTCGTCGTGGTGGCCTGGCTGGTGTGGAACACCTTCGCCCCCGAGGCGGCCCAGTTCGACCCGCGCGCGCTCAACTACACGCTGCTCACCCTCATCCTGTCGCTGCAGGCCTCCTACGCCGCGCCGCTGATCCTCCTGGCGCAGAACCGCCAGGACGACCGCGACCGGGTGGGCCTGGAGCAGGACCGCCAGCGCGCGGAGCGCAACCTCGCCGACACCGAGTACCTGGCGCGCGAGGTGGCCGCGCTGCGGATCGCCCTGGGCGAGGTCGCCACGCGCGACTTCGTCCGCTCCGAGCTGCGGGCGCTGCTGGAGGAGCTGGACGACCGCGACGGGCGCGAGGGCCGCGAGGCGCGGGAAGAGCGCTGACCCCGGCGCTCCACCTCAGCGATCCACCTCAGCGCTTCACCTCGGCGCTGCTCCTGCCGATGGGCACCGGGTGAAGCTCCCGCACCGGGCCCCCGCCGTGCCGACCGTGCCCGCGCAGCCGCCGTCGCGCCCCACGTCGGCCGCGTACCCGTCGTCCCCCGCGCCGTCGGCGACGATGGGCTCGCTGCCGCTGCGCGCCGCCCCCACCGCCCTGCAGTCCCTGCAGCGCCGCCGGCTGGGCGACGTGCTCGTCGACGCCGGCGTGCTCACCGGCGAGCAGCTCGAGCAGGTGCTCAGCACGCAGCAGCGCGCCACGGGGCCGCGGCGCCGCCTCGGCGAGCTCGTCGTCGAGCTCGGCCTGTCCGACGAGCGCGGCATCGCCCAGGCGCTGGCCGACCAGCTCGGCCTCACCGTGATCGACCTGTCGTGGACCGCGCCGGCCCCGGACGTCGTCCGCCTGCTGCCGCAGCAGGTCGCCGAGCGCAGCCGGATCCTCGTCGTCGACCGCACCCCGACCGGCCTGGTCGTGGCGGTCGCCGACCCCACCAACGTGCTGGCGCTCGACGACGTCAAGCTCCACACCGGCGCCGCGGAGCTCACCGTCGTGGTCTCCACGGAGAGCCAGATCCGCGACCACCTCGCCCGCGCCTGGTCCCTGGGCCAGGACGCCTCGGGCGTCACGGCCGTGGGCGACGACGTCGACGGGCTGCTCGACGACGGCGACGGGCTGCTGGGGATGTCCGCCTCCGCCGCCCTGGGCACGCCCGGGGCGGAGGCCAGCGACGACAGCGCCCCCGTGGTGCGCCTGGTCAACCGGATCCTCGCGGACGCCGTCCGCCTGCGCGCCTCCGACATCCACGTCGAGACCCAGCGCGAGCAGCTGCGGGTCCGGTACCGGATCGACGGCCTGCTGCGCGACGTCATGACCACCTCGCGCCGCGCCGCCGGCACGGTGATCAGCCGCCTGAAGATCATCTCCGGCCTGGACATCGCCGAGCGGCGCCTGCCCCAGGACGGCCGCGCCCGGATCGTCGTCGACGGCAGCCCGGTCGACTGCCGCGTGTCCACCCTGCCCGGCCTGCACGGGG
The DNA here is from genome assembly GCF_058932755.1 of Quadrisphaera sp. DVD1. Classification (NCBI taxonomy): domain Bacteria; kingdom Bacillati; phylum Actinomycetota; class Actinomycetes; order Kineosporiales; family Kineosporiaceae; genus Quadrisphaera; species Quadrisphaera sp. DVD1. Next base: position 3,752 of record NZ_JBZYWI010000142.1, on the reverse strand, counting down.
AGAAGGTCGTCATCCGGCTGCTCACCCGCGGCACGGACGTGCCGACCCTCGACGCCCTCGGCTTCGAGCCCGCCCAGCGCGACGTCTTCGCCCGGGCGCTCTCGGTGCCGCAGGGCCTGGTGCTCATCACCGGCCCGACCGGCTCGGGCAAGACGAACACCCTCTACTCGGCGCTGTCGCACATCCTCACGCCGGAGAAGAACATCGTCACCCTCGAGGACCCGGTCGAGGTGCAGCTGCCGGGCATCACGCAGGTGCAGGTCAACCCCAAGGCGGGGATGACGTTCGAGGCCGGGCTGCGCTCGATCCTGCGCCAGGACCCCGACATCGTCCTGGTCGGCGAGGTGCGCGACACCGAGACCGCCGAGCTGGCGCTCAAGGCCTCCCTCACCGGCCACCTCGTGCTCACCACCCTGCACACGAACTCCGCCGTGGCGGCCCTGACCCGCCTCGTCGACATGGGCGCCCCGCCGTTCCTCGTCGCCTCGTCCCTGACCGCCTCGGTCGCCCAGCGCCTGGTCCGCACGCCGTGCCCCACGTGCGCCAAGCCCTACACCCCCGACGACGCGACGCTGCTCCTGCTCGGGCTGAGCGCCGCCGACCTGGTCGACGCCACCCCGCTGCGCGGGACCGGCTGCACGGACTGCGGTGGCACCGGCTACCGCGGGCGCACCGCCGTCTTCGAGGTGCTCGAGGTCGGCTCCGCCGTCCGCGAGGTGCTCCTCAAGGAGCCGACCGAGGCCGCCGTCGGCGCGATGGCCCGCGCGCACGGCATGACCACCCTGCGCGCCGGCGCGATCGCCAAGGCCCGCGCCGGCCTGACCACCTTCGAGGAGGCCCTGCGGGCCACCTCCACCGACGACGCCGGCCCGAGCGGGCGCGGGGGCCGGGGCTCGCGCGCCTGCCCGTCCTGCGAGCGCCCCGTCGAGCCCGGCATGGTCGCCTGCCCGTGGTGCGCGGTGTCCCTCGACACGGGGGCGTGCACGAGCTGCGAGCGCCCGCTGCAGCACGACTGGGCGCTGTGCCCCTGGTGCCGCACGCCGGTCACCCGCGGCTGAGCCGGTGTCAGAACGACGGCGCGCTCCGGCTCGTCGTCGTTCTGACACCCGACCGGCGCTCCCGCCAGCGGCGCCTAGGCTCGGGGCGTGACCCCCTTCCTGCGCGGCCGCACGCCCAGCGCGCCGTCGGCGCCCTCCGCGCCCTCGGAGGACGCCGTCCGCGCCGCGCTGACCGGTGTGCTCGACCCGGAGATCCGCCGGCCGATCACCGACCTCGGCATGGTCGGCGCACTGGAGGTCTCCACCACCGGCGCGGTGCTGGTCGAGGTCCTGCTCACCACGTCGGGCTGCCCGCTCAAGGACACGCTCGACCGCGACGTCAGCGCTGCGGTCGGCGCCGTGCCGGGGGTCACCGCCGTGCGGGTCGACCTCGGCGTCATGGACGCCGAGCAGCGCGCCGCCCTGCGCACCACGCTGCGCGGGCCGGGCGCCACCTCCGGCGGGGAGCGCGAGGTGCCCTTCGCCCGTCCCGGCTCGCTGACCCGCGTCTACGCGGTCGCCTCGGGCAAGGGCGGGGTCGGCAAGTCGACGGTCACGGTGAACCTCGCGGTGGCGATGGCCGCCCAGGGCCTGCGGGTGGGCCTCGTCGACGCCGACGTCCACGGCTTCTCCGTGCCCGCGCTGCTGGGCACCACCCAGACGCCGACCCGGCTGGACGACATGATCCTGCCGCCGGTGGCGCACGACGTGAAGGTCATCTCGATGGGCATGGTCGTGCCCGACGGCCAGCCGGTCATGCACCGCGGCCCGCTGCTGCACCGGGCGCTGCAGCAGTTCCTCACCGAGGTGCACTTCGGCGACCTCGACGTGCTGCTGCTCGACCTGCCCCCGGGCACCGGCGACATCCCGATCAGCGTCTCCCAGCTGCTGCCCGGCTCCGAGCTCGTCGTGGTCACCACCCCGCAGCCCGCCGCCGCCGACGTGGCGATCCGCGCCGGGCAGCTCGGCGTGCGCACCGGCCAGAAGATCGCCGGCGTGGTGGAGAACATGTCGTGGATGCCGATGCCGGACGGCTCCCGGATGGAGGTCTTCGGCGCCGGCGGCGGCGCCGAGGTCGCCCGCCGGCTGTCCGCCGAGGTCGGCGCCGACGTGCCGCTGCTCGCCCAGGTGCCGATGGACGTCGCGCTGCGCGAGGGCGGGGACGCCGGCACGCCGGTCGTGCTCTCGGACCCGGGCTCCCCCGCCGCGGTGGTGCTGCTCGAGCTCGCCCAGCGCCTGGGCCACCGCGCCCGCGGGCTGGCGGGGCGGTCGCTGGGGATCACGCCCGTCGGCTGAGCGTCAGGTCGCCTCGGCGTCGAACGGCGTCTCGTCCGGGTCCGCGGACCGGGCGGCGGGCCGGGCGCCCCCACCGCCCGCGGGCGGCTTGGGACGCCGCGTCGGGCTCTGGCGGGCGGCGCGCGCGCTCGCGGGCGACTCGTCCTCCCACGCCTCGGCCAGCGCGTCGCGGACGATCCGCCGCGGGTCGTACTGGCGCGGGTCGAGCTTGCGCCAGTCGACCTCGTCGAACTCCGGACCGATCTCCTCCCGCACCTGCTCGCGCAGGCCGAGCGCCACGCGCCGCCCCTCGCGCACGAGCCGCCCCAGCTGCTGGGCGTAGCCGGGCAGCCGCTCGGGCCCGACCACGAGCAGGGCGATGAGCGCGAGGACGGTGAACTCCCCGAGGCCGACGCCGAACACCTAGTCTTCCTCCGCCTCGTCGAGGACGAGCTCGACCTCGCGGTCGGTGCCGTCGCGGCGGACCGTGAGCGTCACCGCGTCACCGGGCCGCTGCGCGCGGATGGCGACGATGAGCTCGTCGTTGGCGGTGACCGGCCGGCCCTCGAACTCGGTGATGAGGTCGCCGGGCTCGATGCCCGCCCGGTCGGCGGGGCCACCGGGCACGACGGCCGGGCCGGCGGGGGTGTCGCCGTCGACGACCTTCACGCCCGGGCCGCGGTAGCGGTCGTCGAGGGAGACGCCGATGACCGGGTAGGTCGCCCGGCCCGTGTCGATGAGCTCCTGGGAGGTGGCCACGGCCTGCCGGCTGGGGATGGCGAACCCCAGGCCGATGCTGCCCGCGCCGCCCAGCGCGCCGAGCCCGCCGGGCGCCTGCGCGATGGCCGAGGTGATGCCGACGACGCGGCCCTGCAGGTCCACCAGCGGCCCGCCGGAGTTGCCGGGGTTGATCGCGGCGTCGGTCTGGATGGCGTTGATGTAGCTCTGCGCCTGCTCGCCGGCCGCGACGGGGCGGTTCAGGGCGCTGACGATCCCGGTCGTCACCGTGCCCTGCAGGCCCAGCGGAGCGCCCACGGCCACCACCTCGTCGCCGACGAGGACGCCGGAGGAGTCGGCGAACTCCAGCGGCACCAGGCCGTCGCGGTCCACGCGCAGCACCGCGAGGTCGTAGGGGGTGGTGCGCCCGACCACCTCGGCCTCGGCCTCGCTGCCGTCGGCGAAGACGACGGTCACGACGCCGCCGCCGTCCGCGGCGCCCTCGATGACGTGGTTGTTCGTCAGCAGGAGGCCGTCCTCGCGGATGACGAAGCCGGAGCCGGAGCCCGTGCCCTCGTCGGTGGTGACCTGGATGTTCACCACCGAGGGCAGCACCACCGCGGCCACGTCGCGCACGGAGCCGTCGGCGGGCAGGGTGCTCGCGCCGCCCGCCGGCGGGGGGTCCTCCGCGCCGGCGAGGGTCGGGCCGGGCCCGCCGACGCC
>NZ_JBZYWI010000141.1:0-7792 GCF_058932755.1 Quadrisphaera sp. DVD1 | reverse complement strand
CCGGCCGCGGCGTGCTGGGCGAGGTCGAGGCCGCGCGGGCCGCCGACGCCGAGCGCCTCTTCGCCCGCCTCGACGCCGCCGAGCGGGCCCAGCTGGCCCGCCTGCTGGGCCGCCTCGTCGAGGAGGACGCCCCCGCCCGCGACGGCGGGGACTGACCCGCGCCCCGGTCGCGCGGGCGCCCGGCGAGACTGGCGCGGTGGACGACGACCTGACCGCCCTGCGCGACGCCTGCCCCCGCGCCCTCACCGGCCACGGGCCGCAGCGCGCCGCGGACCTGCTGGCCACCATCCCGCCCGGCACGGCCGTGGACCGCTACGGCGCGGGCGGCGTGGTCGCCGAGCTCGAGGCCGAGGTGGCCGCCCTGCTCGGCCAGGAGGCCGCCGTCCACCTGCCCAGCGGCACGATGGCCCAGCAGGCGGTGCTGCGCGTGCACGCCGAGCGCACCGGGCGCCGCGCGGTGCTCTTCCACCCCGAGGCCCACCTCGACCGGCACGAGGGCCGGGCGCTGGAGCGCCTGCACGGCCTGGTCGGGCGCCCGGTCGGCGACCGGAACCGGCTCCTCGGCCTCGACGACCTGCGCGCGGTCGCCGAGCCGGCGGCCGCCCTGGTGCTCGAGCTGCCCCAGCGCGACCTCGGCGGGCAGCTGCCCGCCTGGGACGACCTGGTCGCCCAGGTGTCGTGGGCCCGCGAGCGCGGGGCCGCCGTCCACCTCGACGGCGCCCGGCTGTGGGAGGCCAGCGCCGGGTACGGCCGCTCCCCCGCCGAGGTCGCCGCCCTGTTCGACACCACCTACGTCAGCTTCTACAAGGGGATCGGTGCGCTCGCCGGCTGCGCCCTGGCCGGCCCAGCCGAGGTCGTGGCGCAGGTGCGCGAGTGGCGCGGGCGGATGGGCGGGACGCTGTTCGGGCTGTGGCCGAGCGCCGCCTCGGCGCTGACCCTGCTGCGCCGCCGCGTGCCGCTGATGCCCGCCTACCTCGAGCGCGCGCGAGCGGTCGCGGACGCCGTCCGCGACCTGCCCGGGGTCACCGTGGTGCCCGACCCCCCGCAGACGCCGATGCTGCACCTGCTGCTGCGCACGAGCCAGGAGGCGTTCACCGCGGCGTCGCGCGCCCTGGCCCGGGACGGGCTGTGGACCTGGGAGCGGGCGACGACCACCGGCGACCCGGCCGTGCAGCGGGTGGAGCTGCCCGTCGGGGACGCCACGCTGGCGCTGTCGCTGGAGGAGGTCCGCGCCGCCGTGGCCGCGCTCAGCGCCTGAGCCGTCCCGCCCGCGCCGGGGGCCCAGCACGCCGCGGCACCGGACACGCCCGAGGGGGTTGTGGGCCCGCCGCGAGCACCGTACCGTCGCCCGCGGGTCCAGCAGCGCGGCCGCCGAGCTCTGCGCGAGAGGCATCCCCATGGACCCCTTCCCCGCCTCGCCGCTGCCCCCCTCCCGCGCCCCGCAGGCGCCTCCGCCCGTGCGGGTCGAGGTGGTGCGGTGCCCCGACCGCACCGTCGTGCTGCTGCACGGCGAGGTCGACCTGGCGGCCCACGCCCTGCTCGCCCCCGCGGTCGAGGCGGCGAGCAGCCGACAGCTGCCCGTGGTCGTCGACGCCTCGGGCGTCACCTTCATGGACTGCGCCGGGCTGGCAGCGGTGATCGCGCTGGGCCGCGCGGGCCAGCCGCTCTCCCTCGCGGCGGCCAGCCCGTGCGTGCGGTTCCTCCTCGACGCCGCTGCCGGGACGAGCCTGCCGCTCACCGACCCGGGGCCCGCGGAGGACGCGGAGGGGCGCTCGCTCCAGGCCCGCCCGGCCACCTGCTGACGGCGCCGCCGGGCCTCGCCGGCGGGGATGGCGTCACCACTGACGCCAGAACGGCTTGACAATGACGTCACGGTGACGCCACTGTGGCGTCATGGACCTCTCCCCCTACGTCGACCAGCTGCGCCGCGAGCTGGCGGCCGCCGCCGAGCTCGGCGGCGAGGAGGCGCGCGCCCTGGCCGAGCGGCTGACCGCGCCGCTCGAGTCCTCCCTCCGGCTCTCGCTGCTGAGCGCGCTGTCCGGGGCCGCGGAGGAGATCACCGCAGCGCTGGCCCCCGGCGCGGTGGACCTGCGGCTGCGCGGCGCCGACATCGGCTTCGTGGTGACCCCTCCCCCGGCCGCGCCCGACGACGCCCACGACGACCCGCACGCCCCGGGCCCGCCCGAGCCGGCGCCCCCGACGCCCCCGTCCGCGCCGGCTCCGGAGGGCGAGGACGGCGGCACCTCCCGGATCACCCTCCGCCTCCCCGACCAGCTCAAGAACCGGGTCGAGGACGCCGCGGGGCGCGAGGGGCTCTCGGTCAACGCGTGGCTCGTCCGCGCCCTCGACCGCGCCCTGGAGCCCCGCGACCCCGCCCCGGCGGCGGACCGGCGGCGCGGCCGCTGGTCCGGCCCGCCGTCCGCGGGCCAGCAGTTCACCGGCTGGGTCCGATGACCCCGGCCGCGCCCGCGCCCACCGCTCCGGAGCGCTCCCGCGCCGGAGCACCTGCCACCCTGCGGAGGCCCGCCATGCCGGCGTTCGACACCCCCGGTCCCGTCCACGTGCGCATCGACATCTCGGGGGGCGCGATCTCGGTCCGCGCGAGCGCCCGCCCGGACACCGTCGTCGAGGTGCGCCCGAGCGACGAGCGCAGCAGCGCCGACGTCCAGCTCGCCGCCCAGACGCGGGTGGAGCACCTCGACGGCCGGCTGGTCGTCTCCTCCCCCCGCCGAGCGCGGCTGCTCTTCTTCGGCGGGGCCCCGTCGGTCGACGTCGAGGTGCTCGTGCCCGAGGGCTCGGCGCTGGACATCAGCACCACCGCCAGCGACGTGGACTGCCAGGGCCGCCTCGGCGACGTGCGGATCGAGGACCGCTACGGCGACGTGCGGATCGAGCGGTCCCGCACCACCCGGGTGCGCACCGCCGCCGGCGAGATCGCCGTCGCGGAGCTGGACGGGGCCGGGGAGCTCAGCACCTCCTACGGCGAGATCAGGGTCGGCCGGGCGGGCGGAGACCTGCACCTGGACGCCGCGTACGGCGACGTCACCGTGGACCGCGCCCTGGCCTCCGTGAGGGTGCGGGCGAAGTACGGCCAGGTCCGCGTCCACGAGGCGGTCGCGGGCTCCCTGGACCTCGAGACCGCCTACGGGGCGGTCGAGGCCGGCATCCGCGAGGGCACGGCCGCCTGGCTGGACGTGGAGTCGACCTCCGGGCGGGTGCGCAACCTCCTCACGCCCTCCTCCGCGCCGCAGGAGTCCGAGGGCTCCGTCCGCGTGCGGGCCCGCACGGCGCACGGCTCCATCGTCATCCGCCGCGCCTGACGCCACCCCCACCCCGGAAGGAGCACGATGACCACCAGCACCGCCACCCCCGCCATCGCGGTCTCCGGACTGCGCAAGTCCTTCGGCGACCACGTCGTCCTCGACGGGCTGGACCTCACCGTGCCGGTAGGCTCCGTCTTCGCCCTCCTCGGCCCCAACGGCGCCGGCAAGACCACCACCGTCGACATCCTCTCCACCCTCACGGCGGCCGACGCCGGGGTGGTGCAGATCGCCGGGCACGACGTGGCGACGGCTCCCGACGCGGTGCGCGCCGCGATCGCCGTCACCGGCCAGTCCACGGCCGTCGACGACCTCCTCACCGGCGAGGAGAACCTGCGGCTCATGGCCGACCTGCACCACCTCGGCCGGGCCGAGGGACGACGGCGGGCGAGCGACCTGCTCGAGCGGCTCGACCTCGTCGAGGCCGCCCGCACGACCCCGGCGACGTACTCCGGCGGCATGCGCCGCCGGCTCGACCTCGCGATGGGGCTCGTGGGCGACCCGCGGGTGGTCTTCCTCGACGAGCCGACCACCGGGCTCGACCCGCGCAGCCGCAGGGCCGTGTGGCAGATCGTCCGCGACCTCGTGGCCGGTGGCGTGACCGTCCTGCTCACCACCCAGTACCTGGAGGAGGCCGACCAGCTGGCCGACCGGATCGGCGTCCTGGACGCCGGGAGGCTGGTGGCCGAGGGCACCGCCGACGAGCTCAAGCGGCTCGTCCCGGGCGGCCACGTCAGGCTCCAGCTCGCCGACGCCGCCTCCCTGGAGCACGCGGCGCGCCTGCTCGGCGTCCCGGCGCACGACCCGGCGGCGCTCGTGCTCGACGTGCCCGGCGACGGCAGCCTCCAGGCCCTGAGGCACCTGCTGGCCCGGCTCGACGACGCGGCGGTCGACGTCACCGGCCTCACCGTGCACACCCCCGACCTCGACGACGTCTTCCTCGCCCTCACCGGCCGACCCACGAACGAGGTGCCCGCGCCATGACCACGCTCACGACGACCAGGCCCACGACGACCAGGCCCACGACGACCAGGCTCGCCCTCACCACGAGGGACGCCGCCACGATGCTGCGCCGCAACCTCAAGCACGCGGTGCGCTACCCCGTCCTGACGCTCATGGTCGCGGGCATCCCCGTCGTCCTGCTGCTGCTCTTCGTGTTCGTCTTCGGCGGCACCCTCGGCGCCGGCCTCGGCGGGGCGCCCGGCGCCGGGTCGCGGGCGGAGTACGCCGACTTCCTCACCCCCGGCATCCTCGTGCTCGCCATCGCCAGCGCGGCCCAGGGGACGGCCATCACGGTCGCCATGGACATGACCGAGGGGATCATCGCCCGCTTCCGGACCATGTCGATCGCCCGCGCCGCCGTGCTGACCGGGCACGTCGTCGGCGCGGTGGTCCAGACGCTGGTCGGCGTCGCGGCCGTGGTGCTCGTCGCCCTGCTCGTGGGCTTCCGGCCCGACGCGAGCGCGCTCGCGTGGCTCGAGGTGGCCGCGGTGCTGGCGATGGTCAGCTTCGCGCTGTCCTGGCTGTCGGTCGCGATGGGCCTGGCGGCCAAGACCGTCGAGGGCGCGAGCAACCTGCCCATGCCGCTGGTGCTGCTGCCGTTCTTCGGCAGCGGCTTCGTCCCCACCGACTCGATGCCCGCCGGGCTCCGCTGGTTCGCCCAGCACCAGCCCTTCACGCCGATCATCGACACCCTGCGCGGCCTGCTCACCGGCCAGAGCGTCGGCACCAGCGCCGTCGTCGCCACCTGCTGGTGCGCCGCCATCGCGCTGGCGGGCTACCTGTGGGCCCGCGCCGGCTACGCCCGGCGGCCGGCGCGCTGAGCCCTCACAGGTCCTTGCGCGAGAACGACAGCGCCGCCAGCCCGCCGATCATCGCCACCCACAGCGCCGCCCACGCGAGGTAGGCGGCGGTCAGCGGCGCCGCGCTGAGGAACGGGAAGGCCTGGACGTCGGCGAGGCCGATCTGGGCGAAGACCGACGGGTCCTGGAGGGCGTTCATGGCCCCGCGCCAGAGGCCGTCGGTGGGCAGGAGCATCCGCGAGACGTCGCCGACCCGGGACAGGCCCGCGTTGCCCAGGGCGTCGCCCAGGCCACCGACCACGCCGGCCACCCAGGTGGCCCCGAAGAGGCCGATGGCGACCACGCCGGAGGCCATCGGCGAGACGGCCGTCGCCAGCAGCGTGGTGAGGGTGAGCAGCACGACCGTCTGCGCGGCCAGCAGCGCGAGCGCCGTCGCGGGGTGCGGCGGCCAGTAGTCGGCGGTCGCCTTGACGAGGAGCACCTGGACGAGCCCGGCGACGACGATGAACCCGCTGCCGAAGGCCACGAGCCCCAGCCACTTGCCGAGGAGGAAGGCCGAGCGGCGCACCGGCCGGGCCAGCACGGACAGCGCGGTGCCCGACTCGGTCTCCCCGGACAGGCTGGGCCCGGCGAGGAAGGCGGTGCCCAGCGCCGCGATGAGGCTGAAGCCGAACATCACGAGGTTGAGGATCTGCGAGGCCGCCAGGCGCGCCTCGCCGCTGGTGATCCCCCCGGACGCCGCCTCCGCGGCCAGGCGCGAGAAGCCCCAGCCGCTCAGCGCGAGCAGCACGGCGGTGAGCACCGTGACGGCCAGGACGACGCGGCGGCGCGACGCCTCGCGCAGGGTCAGGGCGGCGATGGTCAGCGCCGTGCGGGGCGCGCTCACCGACCGGCCTCCGCCCGGGCGTCGGCGCCCTCGCGGAGGATGCCGAGGAGGCGCTCCTCCAGGCTGATCCGCGACGGCTCGACCGCGTGCACCCGGGCGCCCAGGGCGACGAGGTCGCGCACGAGGTCGGGGACGGTGCTGCCGTCGTCGTCGGCCGGGAGGGCGAGGGTGAACCAGGCCCCGGACCGCTCGACGCGGCCGTGCGCGGCCAGCCGGGCCTGCGCCGCCGGGGAGAGGCCGGTCAGCTCGAGCCTCACCTCGCGCTGGCCGAGCAGCTCGGCGAGGGTGCCCGCGGCGGCGACCCGCCCTCGGTCGAGGATGACCACCCGGTCGCACACCCGCTCGACCTCCCCGATGAGGTGGGAGTTCAGCAGCACCGCGACCCCGCGCGCCCGCAGCGCGAGCACGACGTCGCGCACGTCGGCGCGGCCGAGCGGGTCGAGGGCGCTGGTCGGCTCGTCGAGCACGACGAGCTCGGGCCGGGCCACGAGCGCGACGGCCAGGCCGAGGCGCTGCTGCATGCCCTTGGAGAAGCTCCCCACCCGGTCCCGGGCGCGGTCGCCGAGGCCCACGAGCGCGAGGCACTCCCGCTGCTCCGGCGCGCTGACGCCGACCCCTGCGAGGCGCACGTGGAGGGCGAGCACCTCCGCCGCGGTGAGCCACGGCTGGTAGCGGAACAGCTCCGGCAGGTAGCCCACGCGCGAGCGCGCGGCCGGGTCGGCGCCCGGCCGCCCGAGCAGCACCACCTCGCCCGCGTCGGGGTGCACGAGGCCGAGGAGGCACTTGATCACCGTGGTCTTGCCGGCCCCGTTCGGGCCGAGCAGGCCGACCACCTCCCCGCGCCCCACCTCGAGGGACACGTCCTCGACCGCCGTCCGGGAGCCGTAGCGCTTGCGCAGCCCCGAGCACCACACCGCCGGCGCCGGCGGCAGGGCGCCGACCAGGCGCTCCGCCGCCCCCACCTCGCCCGCGGACGCCGGCCCGGCTGCCCTCACCGCAGGCCCCGGGCGGTCTCGAGGACCTCCTCGGCGCCCAGCGAGCCGGCCACGACGGTCACGACGCCGTCGTCCACCCAGACGACGGCCGCCAGGGCCCGGTCGCGGGTGGCCACCACCGTGGCCGGCGCGCCGCCCACCTGGGCGGACGTCGTGGTGGCGCGGTCGGTCGGCACGGGCAGCGGCAGGGTGGAGCCGTCGCCCGTGAACGCCCGCAGCTGCGCCGCGACGTCCTCGGGGAGCCCCGGCAGCGACAGGAGGTAGTCGCGCACCGTCGCGAACGGGGCGCCGGAGGAGAACGCCGTGGGCGCGACGGCCCGGGCCACCACGAGGGCCGGCGCGCCGGTGGAGGAGGACCAGGTGCCGGCCACGCCCGGACCGGCGACCAGACGCACCTGGCTGCCGTCGAGCCCCGGCGGGACGGGCGGCAGCGCCTCCCCCGACTCGGCGGCCGCCTGCGCGGCGCGCTCGGCCGAGACCGTGAGCGCGGCGCTGACCTCGCCGCCGACCTGGTAGACCGGCTCCCCCGTGACCCCGCGGGGCAGGCGGGAGACCTCGGGCACGTCCAGACCGGTCTCCTCCGCGGCGGCCGCGGCGTCGGGGACCGCGTGCACGTCCGGCTCGCCGGTCACCACGACCTCGCCGAACGCGCTGAGGTCGGGCAGGGAGACGAGGTCCGACGTGCTGAAGGCGACCGGCTCGACCTGCTCCGCGCGGAAGATCTGCAGCCAGTCGGCGGCGGCCGCGGTGCCCGCCCCGGCGAGGACGACGGCGGCGGCCAGAGCCGCG
>NZ_JBZYWI010000140.1:0-7873 GCF_058932755.1 Quadrisphaera sp. DVD1 | reverse complement strand
GCTCCCGGGCGAGGTGCAGCGCCCACCACACCAGCGGCACCTGCAGCGGGAGGCGCCCGAGGGCGACGGCGCGGCGGGCGCCCCCGGCCCGCGGGGAGCGCAGCGCGGTGACGGCCATCTGCACGTTGGCGGGGTAGACCGCGACGAACAGCCCCGCGGTGGCCCAGGCGGCCGCCCGGCGGGTGCGGCGCGCCGCCAGCCCCGCCGCGCAGGCCAGCTCGGCCACGCCGGACCACAGCACCCACGGGCGGGGGTCGCCCAGGCGCCGCGGCACGATCCGCGCGTAGGGGCCCGGGGCGACGAGGTGGGCCAGTCCGGCGGCGGTCAGCAGCAGGGCCAGGGCCCGGCCGCCGGGAGGGGGCAGCGCCATGGCCCGATCCTGCCAGCCGCCGCCGCACCCGGCCCGCGGGCCCTCCGGGGGCGTGCTCCCGACTCGCGCCGGGCCGCCCCACCCAGCATGCTCCCGCGGTGACCGCTTCGCTCTCCTCCGCTCCCCCGTCGTCCGCGATCGCCGTCGAGCAGGGGCTGCCGCACCCCCTCGGCGCCACCCCCCGCGACGGCGGGCTGAACGTGGCCGTGTACTCCGAGACCGCCGACGCCGTCGAGGTCTGCCTCTTCGACGCCGACGACGCCGAGACCCGGGTGGCGCTGCCGGACCGCACCGGCCACGTCTTCCACGGCTTCCTCCCCGGCGTGGGGGTCGGGCAGCGCTACGGCCTGCGCGTCCACGGCCCGTGGGACCCGGCGAACGGCCTGCGCCACAACGCCGCGAAGCTGCTGCTGGACCCGCACGCGACCGCCGTCGACGGCGAGATCACCTGGGGCGAGGAGGTCTTCGGCCACCTGTTCGCCGACCCGAGCGCGATCAACACCGCCGACTCCGCGGCGTCCATGCCCCGCTGCGTGGTGACCGACCGCTCCTTCGACTGGGGCGAGGACCGCGCCCCGCGGATCCCGCTGTCCGAGACGGTCGTCTACGAGACCCACGTCAAGGGCCTGACCAAGCTGCACCCGGACGTTCCGGAGGAGATCCGGGGCACGTACAAGGCGCTGGGGCACCCGGCCATCACCGGCTACCTCACCGACCTCGGCGTGACGTCCGTCGAGCTGCTGCCGGTGCACCAGTTCGTCCAGGACTCCCACCTGCTGGAGAAGGGCCTGCGCAACTACTGGGGCTACAACTCCATCGGCTTCCTGGCCCCGCACGCCGACTACAGCTCCTCGGGCACCGCCGGCGAGCAGGTGGCCGAGTTCAAGGAGATGGTCAAGGCGCTGCACGCCGCCGGCCTGGAGGTGATCCTCGACGTCGTCTACAACCACACCGCCGAGGGCAACCACATGGGCCCGTCGCTCTCCCTCAAGGGCATCGACAACGGCTCGTACTACCGCCTCGTCGACGAGGACCGCCAGCACTACTTCGACACCACCGGCACCGGCAACAGCCTCAACGTGGGCCACCCCGCCGGGCTCCAGCTGATCATGGACTCGCTGCGCTACTGGGTGACCGAGATGCACGTCGACGGCTTCCGCTTCGACCTGGCCACCACCCTGACCCGCCAGGGCGGCGACATGGACGTGCACAGCGCCTTCCTCGACCTGTGCCACCAGGACCCGGTGCTCGCGCCGGTCAAGCTCATCGCCGAGCCGTGGGACACCGCCGGCTACCAGGTGGGCGGCTTCCCGGCCCGCTGGTCGGAGTGGAACGGCAAGTTCCGCGACGGCGTCCGCGACTTCTGGCGCGGCGCCGAGGGCAGCCTGGGCGAGCTGGCGCTGCGGATGACCGGCAGCCCCGACATCTACGTCCACGGGCGCCGCGACCCGGTCGCCAGCGTCAACTTCATCACCGCCCACGACGGCTTCACCCTCGCCGACCTGACCGCGTACAACGAGAAGCACAACGCGGCCAACGGCGAGGGCAACAACGACGGCGAGAGCGACAACCGCTCCTGGAACTGCGGCGCCGAGGGCACCTCCGAGGACCCGGAGATCTGCGCCCTGCGGGACCGCCAGCGGCGCAACCTGCTCGCCACGCTGATGCTCAGCGCGGGCGTGCCGATGCTCCTCGGCGGCGACGAGATCGGCCGCACCCAGGGCGGCAACAACAACGCCTACTGCCAGGACGACGAGATCTCCTGGTTCGACTGGGCGGGCGCCGACACGGACCTCCTGGCCTTCACCAAGAAGCTCATCGCCCTGCGGCGCGAGCACCCGGCGCTGCGCCCCAAGCACTACCTGCCCGGGCGCGACGACGCCGACGACGACGCCGACGGCCACATCGTCATGCGGCGCGCCGACGGCCCGGAGATGACCGACGCCGACTGGGGCGACGCCGTGGCCAAGGCCCTGGCCGTGCAGGTCGCCGGACCGACGGCCGAGGGCGGCGACGAGGCCGAGGAGCTGCTCATCCTCCTCAACGCCTCCGGCGGCCCGGTGGAGTTCGGCGCCGTGGCCGAGCGCAAGCGCGCCAAGCGCTGGCAGCTGCTCCTCAGCACCGACCCCGAGCAGCGCCTGGACTCCCGTCTGGCGGCCGGCAAGCCCGTCCGTCTGAGGGACCACTCGCTCGCCGTGCTGCGCCGCGAGGCCGAGGAGGCGTAGGAAGGGCGGGTGACCCTGCCCGTCGTCCCCCCGGTGGCCCCGATGCTGGCTCGCGCCGTGCCCGAGGTGCCCGAGCCCGACGCGGTCGCCGGGGGGCTGCTGTACGAGCCCAAGTGGGACGGCTTCCGCTGCCTCGTCTTCCGCGACGGCGACGAGGTGGTGCTCGGCAGCCGCGGGGAGAAGCCGCTCACCCGGTACTTCCCCGAGGTCGTCGCCGCGGTGCTCGAGCAGCTGCCGGAGCGCTGCGTCGTCGACGGCGAGGTGGTGCTGCGGGCCGGGGAGAGCGGCGCCGAGCACCTGGACTGGGACGCGCTCACGCAGCGGATCCACCCCGCCGCCAGCCGGATCAGGCTCCTCGCCGAGACCACGCCGGCGTCCTTCGTCGCCTTCGACCTGCTCGCCCTGGGCGAGGAGGACCTGCGCCCGCTGCCCTTCGCCGAGCGCCGAGCGCGGCTGGAGGCGGCGCTGGCGGGCGTCCGGGCCCCCGTGCACCTGACCCGGGTCAGCGCGGACGCCGCCGAGGCGCGGCAGTGGCTCGCGCAGTTCGAGGGCGCGGGCCTGGACGGCGTCGTCGCCAAGCCCCTGGCGGCGGCGTACGCCGAGGGCAAGCGGGTGATGCTCAAGGTCAAGCACGCGCGCACCGCCGACGTGGTCGCGGTGGGCTACCGCGTGCACAAGAGCGGCACCGGGATCGGCTCGCTGCTCGTCGGCCTGCACGACGCCGACGGCGTCCTGCGCCAGGTGGGGGCCGTCTCGGCGTTCTCCACCGCGGTGCGCCGCTCGCTGGAGGAGGAGCTGCAGCCCCTGGTGCAGCGCGACGCCGACGGCGAGGTGGTGCGCGGGGTCGGCGAGCCCAACCGGTTCGCGCCGGCCGGCAAGGACACCTCGTGGGTGGTGCTGCGGCCCGAGCTCGTCCTGGAGGTGCGCTACGACCACCTCGAGGGCGACCGCTTCCGCCACGTGGCGCAGCTCGAGCGCTGGCGCCCGGACCGCGACCCGGCGTCGTGCACCTTCGAGCAGCTGGACCGCCCGGTGGCCTACGACCTCGACCGGGTGCTCACCGGCGGCGGCGCCGCGGGCACCGGCGAGGCCGGCCGGTAGCCTCGCCGCCGTGGCCGACACGATCATCCTGCTCACCGAGGAGCCGGTGCAGCGCACCGACGCCGAGCGCATCCTCGCCCTGCACGAGGGCGAGGAGCTCACCTACCGGGTGCTCGTCCCGGCCGACACCGAGCGCAACGTCCTCGCCGAGGTGGTCGACCGGCTCAGCCTGTTCCACCTGCGCGAGGCCCTGGACGCCGTCCGCGGCGACGACCCCTCTCCCGAGGCGGCGCGGGCCCAGGCCTCGGCGGTGCTCGAGGCGACGGTGGCCTCGCTGCGCGAGCACGGCCGCTCCGCCGACGGCGAGCTGACCGAGGACGACCCGCTGCCCGCGCTGGCCCGCGCGGTGGCCGAGCAGGGCGCCCGCGAGGTCGTCGTCGTCACCCGCCCCCGCGCCCTGGAGGACACCTTCCACCGCGACTGGGCCTCCCGGGCCCGCGACGAGCTGGGCGTGCCGGTGCTGCACGTCTACGGCGGGACGGCGTTCCTCGGCTGAGCCCGGGAACGCCCGGCCCAGCGGGCCTGTTGGTACCGGTATGAGCACCCCGAGCACGTCCACCGGCGCCTACCCCGTGACCAAGAGCGACACCGAGTGGCGCCAGCAGCTGTCCCGGGCGGAGTACCGGGTGCTGCGCGAGGCCGGCACCGAGCGCGCGTACACCGGCGAGTACACCGACACCGAGACGCCGGGCGTGTACTCCTGCCGCGCCTGCGGGCACGAGCTGTTCCGCAGCGAGACGAAGTTCCACAGCAACTGCGGCTGGCCGAGCTTCTACCAGCCGTCGGACGACGACGGCGTCGAGCTGATCACCGACCGCTCGATGGGCATGACCCGCACCGAGGTGCGCTGCGCGAGCTGCGGCTCCCACCTCGGCCACCTGTTCGAGGGTGAGGGCTTCGGCACCCCGACCGACCAGCGCTACTGCATCAACTCCATCAGCCTCACCCTGGAGCCGCAGGCCCCCGAGGCCTGACGCCACCGGCCGCTCTTCCGCACTTCTGCGGAGGAGTGCGGTTGGCAGACGGCTCGGGACCGCACTCCTCCGCAGGAGTGCGGTCCCGCAGCCCGCGGCGGGGTTGAGAGGATCGGGGGGTGAGCATCTCCCGCGCCGCCTGGTCCGAGCTCGACCCGACGACGGCGTACGCCATCGCCCGGCTGCGGGTCGACGTCTTCGTCGTCGAGCAGGCCTGCCCCTACCCCGAGCTCGACGGGCGCGACCTCGAGCCGACGACCGAGCACCTGTGGGTGCCCGGTCCGGGCGGGGAGGCCGTCGGCGCGTACCTGAGGGTCCTCGCCGGGCCTGCTGAGGTCGACGCCAGCGTCCGCCGGGTCGGGCGCGTGGTCACCGCCACCTCAGCGCGCGGCAACGGCCTCGCCGGTCTGCTCATGGACGACGTCCTCGCGCGCCACGGCGGCGCGCCGCTGGTGCTCGACGCCCAGGCGCACCTGGAGCACTGGTACGCCCGCTGGGGCTTCGCGGCATCGGGACCGCAGTTCCAGGAGGACGGCATCCCTCACGTCCCGATGCGCCGCTCCCCCGCCTGAGCCCGAGCGGTCAGTCCCTCCAGCCGAGCGCGCGCACGAGGAGCACGAGGCCGGTCACCACCACGACGCCGGCCAGCAGCGGCACCGCAGCGCGCAGCCGCCGGTGGGTGAGCGGCCGGGGGTCGTGCAGGACCCGCGCGGAGACCAGGCCGCCCAGGAGCAGCGCCAGGCCGCCGAAGCCGCCGGAGGACAGGCCCGCGAGCACGTACAGCACGAGCACGACCTGCTCGGCGCGCGCCAGCGGCCGCACGGCGGGCACGACGACGCCGTCCACCCGGACGGCTGGCGCCAGCTGCGACCACTGGAAGGCCCGCTCCAGCAGCACGCGGCCTCCGTCCGGCGCGAGGGCGACCCAGTTCCCCCAGCGGTCGCGCTCGAGGCGCTCGCCCTCGGCGTCCTCGAACCGCGGCTCGGAGCTCCACCACGCGCGCAGCACGACCGGCCGCGCCAGGTGCTCGGGCGCGTCCACGGTCAGCGCTCCCCCGAGCAGCCGCTCCATCGCACCCCTGCGCCGCTGGCCCACCCCGTGATCATGGGATCCGGGCGCCCCGCGAGGTACCGGGATCCCATGATCACGGCGGAGGTCCGCCCGGACGGGTCAGCGCTCGGCGCGCTGCGCCAGGGCCGCGGCGAGCATCGGCACGAGCGGCAGCGTCGGCACGAGCGTGGCCTGCACCGCGTGGTAGACGTCCGGCTTGCCGGCCCAGGTGCCGGTGGTCAGCGGCTGGTTGCTCTCGTCGAGCTCGTGGTGCCAGGAGCCGCGCTCGCGGTCGATGAAGAACCGCTCCGCGTGGGCCCACCACTGCTGGTAGCGGTCGGCGTAGGCCTGCTCGCCGGTCACCTGGTAGAGCGCCGCCGCGGCGCCGAGGCCCTCGGTGACCACCCAGTGCAGCCGGTTGCGCACGACCGGGGTGCCGTCGAAGTCCGTGGTGTAGACGAAGCCCTCCCGCCCGTCGGCGTCCCAGCCCTCGCGCACCGCGGTCTCGAACAGCCCCCGCGCGCCCTCGAGGAGCCACTCCGGCGCGCTGTCGCCCAGGGCGGCGCGCAGGTGCAGGCTCAGGCGCGACCACTCCAGCAGGTGGCCGGTGGTCACGCCGTAGGGGCGGAAGGGGTGCGCCCGGTCGTCGGTGTTGTAGTCCGGCAGCGGCTGCCAGTCGGCGTCGTAGTGCTCGGGCAGGCGCCAGCCGCTCTCGCGGGCCCAGCCGTCGACGACGCGCGCGAGGATCCGCTGGGCCCGCGCCCGCCAGCGCGCGTCCCCGGTGGCGTCGGCAGCGGTGAGCAGCGCCTCGACGGTGTGCATGTTCGCGTTGACGCCGCGGTAGGGCTCGAGCTCGGTGAAGGTGCGGTCCCACAGGTCCGCGACCATCCCCTGCTCCTCGCTCCAGAACCAGCGGTCCAGGACCTCGAGGGCCTCGTCGAGGAGCTCGCGAGCGCCGGGGCGGCCGGCGATCGTGGCGCTCGCGCCGGCCAGGACGACGAAGGCCGTCGGGTAGGCGCCCTTGGAGGTGTCCGAGCCCTCGGCCGCCGGGTCGCCGCTGGGGTCGAGCGCGGAGTACCAGCCGCCGTGCACCTCGTCGCGCAGCAGCCCGCGCAGCGCGGCGATCCCGGCGTCGGCCCGCTCGGCGTCGCCCGGGCGGCCCAGCAGGTGCCCGAGGGCGAAGACGTGGGTCATCCGGCAGGTGACCCAGGTCTGGATCGGCTGGTCGGCCTGCAGGACGCCGTCCTCGCCGAGCCAGCCGAAGCCGCCGGCGGGGTGCCGGCCGGCCACCGCGAAGTCGAGCAGCCGGTCGGTCTCGGCGCGCAGCCAGGCGCCGTCGGGGGCCGGCGGCTGGGGGGCCGCGGCGGTGGGGACGGCGGTGGGGGCGTCGGTCACAGGAGGTCCTCCACGATCTGGGTCAGCGGGGTGCGGCGGCCCGTGAAGAAGGGGACCTCCTCGCGCACGTGGCGGCGGGCCTCGGTGTTCCGCAGGTCGCGCATGAGGTCGACGATGCGGTGCAGCTCGTCGGCCTCGAACGCGAGCAGCCACTCGTAGTCGCCGAGCGCGAACGCCGCGACGGTGTTGGCGCGCACGTCCGGGTAGGGCATGGCGGCCAGCCCGTGGTCCTTGAGCATCTTGCGGCGCTCGGCCTCGGGCAGCAGGTACCACTCGTAGGACCGCACGAAGGGGTACACGTTGACGTACTGCCGGGGCTCCTCGCCGGCCATGAACGCCGGCATGTGGCCGCGGTTGAACTCCGCCGGGCGGTGGATGCCGACCGAGGACCACACCGGGGCGAGCAGCGAGCCGAGCTCGGTGCGGCGCAGACGGCGGTAGGCCTCCTGGACGAGCTCGACGGTCGGCGCGTGCCACCAGACCATGAGGTCGGCCTCGGCGCGCATCCCCGACAGGTCGTACAGCCCGCGCACCTGCAGGTCGCGGGCTCCCAGGTCGGCCAGCAGCTCCTCCACCTCAGCCACGACGGCGGCGCGGTCGGCGTCCGGCGGCAGGTGCTCCTCCACCGCGAAGACGGACCACATCGTGTAGCGGATGCTGGCGTTGAGGGCCTCGGTGTCGGGGGCGGCGCCGGGTGCTGCGCCGGGGGCGGGTGCGGAGCTCATGGCGCCATCCTCCCGCGCGCACCGGACGCCGGC
>NZ_JBZYWI010000014.1:0-34710 GCF_058932755.1 Quadrisphaera sp. DVD1 | reverse complement strand
CACGCGGAGGCCGTGGCCCGCGGCGCCGCGGGCGCGCTGGTCGAGGCCTCCGCCGGCGCCGGGCTGGTCGTCGTCGGCTCCCGCGGGCACGCGCAGGCGGACAGCGCCGAGCCGGGGTCGGTGGCCCTGGCCGTCACCGCCCACGCCACGTGCCCCGTGGTCGTGGTCGCCGGCGCGGCCGACACCGCGGCCGGACCGGACCGGCCCGTCGTCGTCGCCGTCGACGGGTCGGCAGCGGCCCTGGCCGCGGTCCGCTTCGCCGCCGACCACGCCGAGCGCGCCGGCGCCCCGCTGCGGGTGCTCGCCACCTGGCACCTCACCGCGGCCGACGCCTGGGCGGTGACCTTCTGGTCGCACACGTACCCGTACCCGACGCCGCAGGCCATGCTGCGCAGCCTCGCCCACCAGGCCACCGCGGCCGCCGTGGACATCGTGCGGGAGCTGCACCCGCAGGTGGAGGTCAGCGGTGCTGCGGTCGAGGGGGCGCCGGGCGCGGTCGTCGCGGACGCCTCGCACGGCGCGGGACTGGTCGTCGTCGGCGCCCGCGGGCACGGCGGCTTCGCCGGGCTGCGGCTCGGCTCGGTCAGCCGCGCGGTCGTGCGCGCGGTCGCCTGCCCGGTGGCCGTGGTGCCCAGCCCGGAGCTCCCGGTCGACGGCACCACGCTCTGACCCGCCTCAGGCGAGCGGGCCTCCGGCGGCGCTCGCCGGCGCCCAGCCGATCGCCGGCGCGACGTGCTCGGCGATCGTCTCGAGCAGGGCGGCGTTGTAGTCGACGCCGAGCATGTTCGGCACCGTCAGCAGCAGGGTGTCGGCCTCGCGCACCGCGGCGTCCTTCGCCAGCTCCTCGGCGAGGACGTCGGGCTCGCCCACGTAGCTCTTGCCGAACCGGGCGCGCACGCCCTCGAGGACGCCGACCTGGTCGGTGCTGTCGCGGTCGTCGCCGAAGTACGAGCGGTCGAGGTCGCTGACGATCGGCAGCACGCTGCGGCTGACCGACACCCGCGGCTCCCGGGGCCAGCCGGCCTCGGCCCAGGCGGCGCGGTAGCGCGCGATCTGCTCGGCCTGCAGCTCGTCGAAGGGCACGCCGGTGTCCTCCACGAGCAGCGTCGAGCTCATGAGGTTGAGGCCCTGCTCGGCGGTCCAGACCGCCGTGGCGCGGGTGCCCGAGCCCCACCAGATGCGGTCGGCCAGGCCCGGCGACTGCGGCTGCACGGCGAGCCGGCCGCTGGCGCCCCCGGTCATCCGCGGGTCGGCGTCGACGACGGTGCGCCCGCTGACCGCGTGGAGGAAGCGGGCGGTGTGCTCGCGGGCCAGGTCGGCGTCCGTGCTGCCCGCGGGCGGGACGTGGCCGAAGGCCTCGGAGCCGCGCAGGGCCGTCTCCGGTGACCCGCGGCTGACGCCGAGCTGCAGCCGCCCGTCGCTGAGCAGGTCGGTGGCCGCCGCCTCCTCGGCCATGTACAGGGGGTTCTCGTAGCGCATGTCGATGACGCCGGTGCCGATCTCGATCCGCGAAGTGCGGGCGGCGGTGGCGGCCAGCAGCGGGAACGGCGAGGAGAGCTGCCGGGCGAAGTGGTGGACGCGGAAGTACGCGCCGTCCAGCCCGAGCTCCTCGGCGGCCACGGCGAGCTCGACGCTCTGCACGAGCACGTCGCGGGCCGTGCGCACCTGCGACCCGGGGATCGGCTGCCAGTGCCCGAAGGACAGGAACCCGATCCGCTTCCTCACACCCGCGACGTCCATCGCCACCGACCTCCGCTCGTCTGGACAGCCCAGCGCCGCGGAATGCCCGGCTGTTCCCGGAGGTTCCGCAGGGCACCCGCCTGGTCGTCCCACCCCCCGAGGAGCTCCCATGCCCACCTACGCCGTCACCGGGGCCACCGGCCACCTGGGCCGCCGCGCCGTCCAGGAGCTGCTCGCCCGCGGCGTGCCCGACGGCGACGTCGTCGCCGTCGTGCGGACGCCGGCGAAGGCCGCCGACCTCGCCGAGCAGGGCGTGCAGGTGCGCGAGGGCGACTACTCGCGCCCCGAGACGCTGCCCGCCGCGCTGGCCGGCGTCAGCCGCCTGCTGCTGGTCTCGGGCAGCGAGCCCGGACAGCGCGTCGCCCAGCACACCGCCGTGATCGAGGCGGCCCGGGCGGCCGGCGTCGAGCACGTCGTCTACACGAGCATCCTGCGCGCCGACACCACCACCAACCCCCTCGCCGGTGAGCACAGGGCGACCGAGGAGGTGCTGCGCGCCTCCGGCCTGCCCTCGGCGGTGCTGCGCAACAGCTGGTACACGGAGAACTACACCGGCCAGCTCGCCCAGTACCTCGAGCGGGGCGAGGTGCTCGGCGCCGCCGGGGCCGGCCGGGTCTCGGCCGCGCCGCGCGCCGACTACGCCGTGGCCGCCGCCGCCGCGCTGCTCGAGGGCGTCGAGGGCGTCCACGAGCTCGGCGGCCCCGCCTTCGACTTCGCCGAGCTGGCCCGGACGGTCAGCGAGGTGACCGGGACGCGCGTCGTCTACCGCGACCTGTCCCCGACCGACTACGCCGCCGCGCTGCAGGAGGCGGGGCTGGACGCCGGCACCGCCGCGTTCGTCGCCGCGCTCGACGAGTCGATCGCCCGCGGTGAGCTCGAGACCGATCGCGACGACCTGGCCCGCCTGCTCGGCCGGCCCGCCACCCCGCTGGCCGACGCCGTCCGCGCGGCCCTCGCCTGAGGTCTCCGGGGAGGGCAGCAGCCGGGCGAGGCCTCATGGCGTCGTCACAGGCGGCGCTCAGCGGCGCCCGGGGCAGCGGCGGTGGACTTCTCGTCGAGGGCGGTCACCGACCGCCTCGTCCCCGGAGGAGACCCGATGAGCAGGACCAGCACCGCCACCCGACGCCGCGTCGTCCGGACCGCTCAGGCGCTGACCGCCGCGGGCCTCGCCGGCGTCGGCGTCATCGCGGCCGACGTCCCGGCGTCCCTCGTGGCGCAGAACCACCTGCGCCTGGCGCCGTCGAGCCTGCCCGCCCCGGCGGTGGAGCCCGGCCGGGGGACCTCGCCAGCGCTGACCGTGCCCTTCACGACCGGGAGCGCGTGGCCGGACGCCGCCTCGCCGGCGAACGTCCCCCTCCTGCCGGTCTGACCCGCGCGCCCGCGTCTGCTCAGCCCCGGGCGGGCGCGGTCGTGCGGCCCGCGCCGTGCCGCGCCAGGAAGTCCAGCGCCGTCTCGGCGACCTCCGCCCAGCCGGAGTCGGCCCCCATCGAGTGGCCGCGGTCGGGGAAGGTCTCGAGCTCGGGGCGTGCAGCCACAGGCCGTGGACGAAGACGACGGGGACGGGCGCGGGAGCGGTCACGGGGGTCTCCACGGAGGTGCGGCGCCGACGACCGGTCGGCCGCTGGCTCCGAGCGCCCGCTCAGGTGCCGCAGAAGGTCTGGTAGGCGCCGAAGTCCTGCGGCGCGGGCTCGGCGTAGCGCTCCATCCCCGGCTGCTCGGCGAAGGGGCGGGTCACGGCGGCCATGAGCCGGTGCAGCGGGTCGAGGTCGCCGTCGGTCGCGGCGCCGAGCGCCTCCTCGACGAGGTGGTTGCGGGGGATGTAGACGGGGTTCACCCGGTCCATCGCCTCGGCGTCCGGCCCCAGCGCGCGCCAGCGCTGCAGCCAGGCGTCGATCCCGGCGAGGTCGAGGAACGGCCCGCGCGCGGGCTCGGCGTCGCCGCGGGCCGCGGCGCCCAGGCCGCGGTAGAACGACGTGTGGTCGACGTGGTTCGCCTGCACCAGCGCCAGGAGGTCGTCGACGAGGGGGAAGACGACCGCGTCGTCGAGGGCGTCGGGCAGGCCCAGCTTGGCCCGCATCCCCGCCGACCACGCGGCGCCGTACTGGCCGCGGAAGGCGCCGAGCGCCTCCACCGCCAGGGCGACCGCCTGCTCGCCGTCGTCGGAGATCAGCGGCAGGAGCGCCTCCGCCAGCCGCGCGAGGTTCCACTCGGCCACCACCGGCTGGTTCGCGTAGGCGTAGCGCCCGCCGTGGTCGATGGAGCTGTAGACGGCGGCCGGGTCGAAGGCGTCGAGGAAGGCGCAGGGCCCGTAGTCGATGGTCTCGCCGGAGATCGTCGTGTTGTCGGTGTTCATCACGCCGTGCACGAACCCGAGGAGCATCCACCGCGCGACGAGCGAGGCCTGCGCGGCCACGACGGCCTCAAAGAGCGCGAGGGCGGGGCGCTCGGCGTCCGCTGCGCCGGGGTGGTGGCGGGCGATGGCGTGGTCGGCGAGGCGGCGCAGCAGGTCGACGTCCCCGGTGGCGCGGGCGTACTGGAAGCTGCCCACCCGCAGGTGGCTGCTGGCGACCCGGGCGAGCACCGCGCCGGGCAGGAGGGTCTCGCGGCGCACCTGCCGGCCGGTCGCCACCACGGCGAGGGAGCGGGTCGTCGGGACACCGAGGGCGTGCATCGCCGCGCTGACGACGTGCTCGCGCAGCATGGGCCCGACCGCGGCGAGCCCGTCGCCGCCGCGCGCGAACGGCGTGCGGCCCGAGCCCTTGAGGTGCAGGTCGCGCAGGTGGCCGCCGGTGTCGGTGAGCTCCCCGAGCAGCAGCGCGCGCCCGTCGCCCAGGCGCGGGACGAAGCTGCCGAACTGGTGGCCCGCGTAGGCCTGCGCCACCGGGGTGGCGCCCTCGGGCACCGCGGCGCCGACGAGCAGGCGCACGCCGTCGGGCGTGCGCAGCCAGCCGGCGTCGAGGCCCAGCTCGGCGGCGAGGGCGTCGTCGAGCACGAGCAGCCGCGGGTCGGGAGCCTCCTCCGCGCGCCAGGGCAGGGCCATCTCCCCCAGCTCGCGGGCGAAGCGGTCGCCGAGGGAGACGGTCGGGGGCGGGGCGATGCTCACCCCGTCGAGGCTACGTCGGGAACCGCCGGCCGGCCCGCGGCGAGAAGTCCTTCGGATCCGGAGCAGTGCGCCGATGAGAGGCTCGTCCGCACCACCTGGGAGGAGGGTCCGCATGGAGAGCATCACGCTGGAGACGCCGGAGTCCGTCGCGCGCTGGGTCGAGATCGACCGGCGCTACCGCGAGAGCGCGGCCCTGCTCACGGAGGTCCGGGCTCGCCGCCAGGTGCTCGCCGGCTTCATCCCGAGCCCGCGCACGCCCTCGCGCACCGAGCGCTAGCAGCACCGCGCCGGCGCCGCTCGGCGCCGCCGCGACCACAGGAGGCCTCGCCCCACGGCGAGGCCTCCTGTGGCGTTCCGGCCCTCGGCCGCGTCAGCGGTGGTGCCCCACCAGGGCCGCGCGCATCACCTCGTGCAGGTGGGTGTTGGGGTAGACGCCCGTCAGGTCCTCGCTGCCCGGACCGGAGGCGGTGACCGGGGTGGGGGCGCTGGTGTGGCCGGTCGTCGTCCAGTCGAGGACGAACAGCTTGTCGCTGCCGGCCACGGAGAAGGGGCCGTCCTCGCCGGACTCGCCCTCCTCGTACGAAGCGGGGACGGAGACCTCGCCGTCCTCGTAGGTGGTCCCGCCGGGGCCGCTCTCGTCCTCGGCGTCGACCTCCTCGACGGTCAGGCCGCCGCACTCGTGGTCCCCGGTGACGATGAGCAGGGTGTCGGGGTGCTCGGCGACGTAGTCCTGGAGCAGGGCCACCGTGGCGTCGAGCTGCTCCATCGCCGTCAGCACCAGCGCGGCGTTGTTGCTGTGCGACATCTCGTCGGTGGCCTCCTCCTCGACGAGGAGGAAGAACCCGTCGTCGTCGCGCTCGAGCGTCTCCAGCGCCTTGGCGGTCATCTCCGGCAGCGGCACGAGCGGGTCGTACTCGTCGCCCTGGCCCTCGGGGCGCTGCTGGAACATCTCCTCGTTGGCGAACAGGCCGAGGAGCTTGTCGCCCTCGGCCTCCGCGAGGTCCTCGGCGCTCGTGACGTACTCGTAGCCCTGGTCCTGCGCCTGCTCGACGAGGTCGCCCTCGGCGCCGCGGCTGCCCTCCTCCGGGTCGTCGGCGGGGGCGTCCTCGAAGGCGCCCGGCTCGCCGGCCGGCAGCCAGTAGTCCTCGCCGCCGCCGAGGATGACGTCCGGGTGCGTCACCTCCAGGTACTGGCGCGCGATGTCGTCCTGGAGGTACCGGTCGGTGCTGTTGGAGAAGAACGCCGCCGGCGAGGCGTCGGTGACCTGGGCCGTGGTCACGAGGCCCGTGGCCTTGCCCGCCTCCCGGGCCTCCAGGCCGAGCGGGGTGAGGGCGTCGCCGTCGACGTCGATGCTGATCGACCCGTTGTAGGTCTTCTCGCCCGTCGCCCAGGTGGTGGCCGCCGCGGCGGAGTCGGTGACCGTGTCCTCCGGGTCGTGCGGGCTGGTGGTCTGCAGCCCCGCCACCGGCAGGCTGTCCATGGCCAGCTGGCCGTCCAGGCCCTCGAGGTGCAGGCGGGCGGCCTCGCGGTGCGCGACGGCCATGCCGTCGCCGTTCACGAGGATGACGTTGCGCGCGTGGTGACCTCGACGGTGACCGTCGCCGGAGTCAGCCGCCGCTGGCTGCAGGACCGCCACCCCCAGGGCCGCGGCCGCGACGGCCGCTCCCAGCGGAACGAGGCGGGAGGTGCCCGTGGATCGGATGTTCGACATCGTCGTCCCTTCATCGCCGACCCGGGCGGTCGGACGCTTCGAGCCTGAGAACCACCTGAGGACACAGCGTGAGCCGCGAGGGCCGTCCAGGTGAAGGGGAAGCGGACAGGAGGTGGCAGACCGGGCAGATCGGACCGGCGCGAGCGCGGCGCTCGGCAGGGCGAGGAAGTGTTCACCCGCTGTTCCGCCGCTGCCCCCGGGCGTCGCGGTTCATCCCCGGGACGGAGGGGAAGGGAGCAGTCATGTCGATGATGGAGCCGTTCGTCGCCGGTCACGCCGGCGAGGAGGAGCGCGGGATCCCCGCCGCCGACGCGGGCGCGGGCGCCCCCGAGCCGAGCGAGGGCTTCGGGATCGCCGGTGAGGACCCCGACGTCACCGACGCCGAGCCGGGCGGGAGCCTCGAGGAGCAGGTGGAGCGGACGGTGCCGGAGGACGTCCCCTTCCGAACCCCGGAGCCCGGCCGGCGCGACTGACCGCGGCGTCAGCGGTCGGGCTGGGCGGCGCGGTGGGTGGCCACGGCCCTCCGGAAGCCGTCGAGGAGGAAGGCGCGGGCCTCCCTGCTGATCGGCGCCGAGGGGGCGACGAGGTCGAAGCCGTGGAACGCCCCCGGGAAGACGCGGGAGGTGACCGGCACACCGGCGTCCCGCAGTGCGGCCACGTAGGCGAGGACCTCGTCGTGGAAGGGCTCGAGGTCGCCGACGAAGGTGAGCGTCGGCGGCAGGCCGTGCAGGTCGGTGGCGCGGGACGGCGCGGCGCAGGCGGGCACCTCGCCGCCGCGCAGGTCGCCGAGGTAGAGGTCCCAGGCGCCCTCGTTGGTGGCGGTGTTCCACACCGGGGCGTGGTTGTCGCGGGAGGACGCCGTGGGGCGGTCGTCGATCATCGGGTACAGCGGCACCTGGAACGCCACGGCGACCTCGCCGCGGTCGCGGGCCAGCAGGGTCACGGCCGCGGTCAGGCCGCCGCCGGCGCTCTCCCCGCCGACGACGAGCTGGTCGTCGGCGACGCCGAGCTCGGCGGCGTGGTCGCGCAGCCACAGCAGCGCGTCGTAGCTGTCGTCGAGCGCGGCCGGGTAGGGGGCCTGGGTCGACAGCCGGTAGTCCGGCAGCACGACGACGCAGTCGGTGGCCGCGACCAGCCGCTCAGCGGTCGCGCGGCTCTGCTCGGGGGTGCCGATGGCGTAGCCGCCGCCGTGGAGCCACAGCACCCCGGGCACCCGGGCGCGCGGCACGGCAGGACGGATGACGAGCAGGCGCAGAGCACGCCCGTCGCGCCGGGCGGTCCAGTGCTGCGCGACCTCGACGTCGCCGCGGACGCGCCGCGTGGGCGGCCCGGGGCGACGTCGCCGGGAGGTGAGGGCGTTCAGCACCACCGCCTGCCGCCGGTAGCCCGCAGCTGTCGTGGGCGTGAGCCGGCGCCACAGGCGCGCCGTCCGGCGCAGCCCGGGGTCGACGTCCTGCGGGGTCACTGGACGGACCAGCCGCCGTCGGAGGCGAGGACGGCGCCGTTGACGTTCACGCCGTCGTCGGAGAGCAGGAACGTGATGGAGGCCGCGAGCTGCTCCGCCGTGGCGATGGTGGGGATCATCGCCTGGAAGGGGCCGAGCCGCGCGGTGCCGGCCGCGGAGGGCGTGGCGGACATCGGGATGCCGGTGGCGACCCCGCCGGGGGCGACGGCGTTGACGCGGACGCCCTGGGGGCCGTACATGAACGCCGCGCTGCGGGTCAGGCCGATGACGCCGTGCTTGGAGACCGTGTAGGCGTTGCCGGAGGCGTTGCCGCGCAGGCCGGCCTCGGAGGCGACGTTGACCACGGCGCCGCGGCCGGCGTCGAGCATCACGGGCAGCACCGCGCGCAGCAGCTTGAACGCGCCGGTGAGGTTGATGGCGAGGACCCGGTCCCACAGCGCGTCGCTGGTCTCGTGGGCGGGGGAGAAGTCGTCGTTGATGCCGGCGACGTTGGCCAGCGCGTCGATGCCGTTCCCGTCGGCGGTGGCGGCCGCGACGACCCGGTCGATGTCGCCCTGCTGCGTGATGTCCCCGACGACCGGGACGACCTCCCCGGGGCCGGCCTGCAGGTCGCTGGCGAGCTCGGCGAGGCGGCCCTCGCTGAGGTCGAGGGCGACCACGCGGCCGCCCTCGCGCACGATGCGCGAGGCGGTGGCCCGGCCGATCCCCGATGCGGCCCCGGTGACGACGACCGTCCTGCCGGTGAAGCGACCGGGGGTCACGCGCTCGGTCCAGCCGGCGTCCTCGTCGCTCTCGGCGGGAGCCACGCCGCCGTTGGCGCGCAGCACCAGGTCGTCGACGACGGACTGCGGCATCGCGCCCTGGCTCATGACCACCAGCTGCTGCAGCGGCAGGTCGCGCACGGGGGCCAGGGAGCTCTCGTCGGCGCCGGCCGCGGCCAGCAGCTGGCGGACCAGGGGCCCGCCCTCGGGGTGGGCCAGCCACGCGCCGATCGAGCTCTTCGCCGTCAGCGGCCTGCTCGCAGCAACCATCAGTCGTCCCTCCGCGGTGCGGGTGCGGGCGGCGCGTGCGGCCACCTCCGAGAGCACCGTCGCACTCCGGGGACCGGTGAGTCAACAATGTTGACCAAGCGCCCCGGGCGGATCAGCCCTGAGGGGTGAGCAGCGGCTGGAGGACGGCTCCGTAGCGGACGGCGAGGTCGGCGGTCGGGGTGGCGAGCAGCACCTCGTCGCCGACGACCCACAGCGCGTAGAGCAGCCCCCCGACCACCGCGGCGGCCATCCGCGCCCGCACCTCGGCGTCCGGGCCGGCCAGCCGGGCGCGCAGCGGCTCGACGAAGGCCGACTCGTGCGTGGCCCGCAGGCGCTCGGCGATCTGCGGCTCGCTGCTGCCGCGCACGAGGGCCTGGACGACCCCGCGGCGTGGCTCGTCCAGGGTCAGCAGGTGCGCGACGAGCTGCTCGCCCAGGGCCTCGAGCGGGACGTCGAGCAGGGGCTCGTCGTCGAGCGTCAGGTGCATCGTCTCGAGGAAGAGCAGCTCCTTGCTGCCGAAGTGGCGAATGACCAGCGCCGGGTCGGTCTGCGCGGCCGCCGCGATGTCGCGCACCGGCGAGCGGGCGAAGCCGCGCTCGCGGAACATCCCGGCGGCGGCGGAGAGGATCGCCTCGCGGGTCGCGGTGCTCGAGCGGCGCTGGGGGGGCATGCACCGAGGTTAGGGCTCAGCGCCTCGCGACCCGGGCGCGCCTCACCCGGCGCGCACCGGGTCGTCCGCCGAGACCCGGGAGACCGAGGCGCGTGCCATCGTCGCGGCGGCGATCGCCGTGGTGATCGGCACGGCCAGGGCCACGCAGGCCCCGCCCACGGCGGTGCGCACGACCTCCTCGGCGATCGCGCTGCTGCCCACGGCGTCGAGCAGCGACGGGTCGGCCACCTGGAGGAGCACGAGCGTGGGCAGCGCCGCCCCGGCGTAGGCGAAGGCGACCGTGTAGACGGTCGAGGCGAGGTGGTCGCGCCCCACGCGCAGGCCGCTGCGGAGCAGCAGCCGGAACCCGGCGTGGGGGACGTGCTCGCGCACCTCCCACACGGCGGAGGCCTGCGTGATCGTCACGTCGTTCAGCACGCCGACGCCGGCCAGGACCACGCCGGCCAGCACCAGGCCGGAGAGGGTGTCCGCGGAGGTGAGCTGGCCCAGGTAGGCGGAGTCCTCGTCGTTGAGCCCCTGCAGGTGGCTGGCGCTGACCGAGGCCCAGGCGGTGACCGCCACGAGCACCAGGCCGCCGACGGTGCCCAGGTGGGCGGCTGCCGTGCGCAGCGAGAAGCCGTGCGTGGCGTAGAGGACCACGGACATGATCGCGGTGCACCCGCTCAGGGAGACGAGCACCGGGGGGCGGCCGGCGAGCAGCGCGGGCACGAGGAACACCGCCAGGACGACGCCGGCCAGCGCCATCCCGCCCAGGGCGGCCAGCCCCCGCCGCCGCCCCACGAGGGCGGTCAGCACGACGAAGGCGCCCACGAGCACGCCCAGGGGCCGGGTGCGGGAGAAGTCCACCCACGACCAGCTGGCCGGTGCTCCGTCGAGGGCGGGGAACCGCGCCAGCCGCACCGCGTCGCCGGCGTCGAGCCCGGCGTCCACCACCTGCGCGGGCACCGGGACGTCGACCACCTCTCCGGTCGCCTCGCCGGTGTCCACGCGGGCCCGCAGCACGGGGCAGAGGACGTCGGACGGCAGCGTGCCGTCGGGCAGCTGGTCCAGCGCCGTGCCCGGGCACGTGGCGTCCCGGGTGGAGATCGCCGTGGCCCGCTCCGTCGTCGTCGCGGCCCACCCCGTGCCGGCCGCAGCGCGGAGGCGGTCCACGGTGCCGGCCGGCGGCCACAGCAGCGCCATGCCGACGAACGACGCCAGCGCTGCCAGGACGGCGAGCGCGACCACCGTGCCGCGAGCCCGCCCGGTGGCGCGGACGCGTCCGTCGGCCGCGGGGCCCCCGCCGTGCCCGTGGTGGTGGCCCACCACCGGTGCTGCAGTCACCGGGCCATGCTCACCCAGCAGCGCGGGGCGCAGGTGGCGTTCGCCGCAACGCGCAGCCCGGCAGCCGATCAGCCGCCGGCGTACACCGGCCCTCCGCTGATGCCGAAGAACTCCTCGAGCGTGCGCACCCCGCGGGCGTCCATCGCCTGCAGCAGGTCGGCGCCGACCCAGCGGAAGTGCCACGGCTCGGGGGAGTACCCGGTGACCGCGCCGTCCGTCGCGGTGTAGCGCAGCAGGAAGCCGTACGAGGCCGCGTGGCCGGCCAGCCACGTCCCCTCGGGTGTCGTGCCGAAGCACTCCTGCAGGTCGCACCCCGGATCGCTGCGACCGCCGAGGTCGACGGCGAAGCCGGTCTGGTGCTCGCTGTGGCCCGCCCGCGCCGAGACGCTCTCTGCGCGGGCCACCCCCTCGGCCGCGACGGCGCGCCGGTGCACCCCGACCTGGTAGCCGTACGAGCGGTAGCCGCTGACGACGGTGAGCTGGACGCCGTCGGCCTCGGCGGCGGCCAGCAGCGCCTGCAGGTCGGGGGCGACCTGGGTCGAGACCTCCTCGCCCGCCACCGGCGTCAGGGACGCCGGCTCGTAGTCGACCGGCTGGAGGGGGTGCTGCTTGTTCACCACGACCCAGGGGCTGGCCGGGTCGGTGGTCGAGCGGGCGGCGACGGACGCCGGAGCGGCGAACGACGGAGCAGCGGGCGAGGGGGCGGCGGGCGAGGGGGCGGCGGCGAGGCTCGCGGCGCGCGGGGTGCCCGATGCCGTGGTGCCTGCCGGGGGCGCGCCGCGCCCGAACAGGGCTCCGACCGCGGCGAACGCGGTGAGGAGCACGAGCAGGAGCGCTGCGCGCCGGCGCGCGGCGATCTCCCCGGGGGTGCGGCGCCTCATCGGGCCGGACCGCAGCACCCGTGGGTGCAGCCGGGGTCCGTGGCGCTCGCCTCGGCAGGCTCCGCGCCGGTCCCGCCGAGGGCCGCGGCGGGGGAGCAGCAGTCCTCCCCGCGCCAGGCCCGCACGCCCTCGCGCACGGCGACGGCCGCGATGACGAGCGCCGCGACCGGGTCGGCCCAGGTCCACCCCCAGAGGGCGTTGACGACCAGCCCGACGAGCAGCACCGCGGAGAGGTACGTGCACAGCAGCGTCTGCTTCGAGTCGGCGACCGCGCTGGCCGACCGCAGCTCGCGCCCCGCGCGGCGCTGCGCGAGGGACAGCCCCGGCATCACGGCCAGGCTGGCGGCGGCGAGGACGATGCCGACGGTGCTGGGCGAGGCCTCGGCCGCCCCGAGGAGGGACCGCACGGCGTCGACGCCCACGAAGGCGGCCAGGGCGAAGAAGGAGACCGCGATGGCGCGCAGGGCGCGGCCCTCGCGCGCCTCGCGCGCCTCGGCGTCCGGGGCGGAGAACTGCCAGGCGACCGCGGCGGCCGAGGAGACCTCGACGAGGGAGTCGAGGCCGAAGCCGACCAGGGCGGTGGAGGAGGCGCGGTGCCCGGCGACGAGGGCCACGACTCCCTCGACGACGTTGTAGGTGATCGTCGCCGCGACGAGCAGGCGCACGCGCCGCGCGAGCACCGCCCGCCGCTGGGGCGGGGGGCCTGTCGGCGCGGAGGTCCGCAGCGGCGCCGGCGGCAGCGGCACGGCGGGCATCAGCAGCACTCCGCCGCAGCAGGAGCGGCGCACGCGGCGGCGTCCACGGCGAGCACGACGCCCAGCAGGTCGCCGAGGGCGTGCCCGAGAGCTGCGTCGGCGAGCTCGTAGCGCACCCGGCGGCCCTCGGGGACGGCGACCACCACGCCGCAGCCGCGCAGGCACGCCAGGTGGTTGGACAGGCTCTGGCGGCTGACGCCGAGCAGGACGGCCAGCTCGGCGGGGTAGCCGGGCGCCTCCCGCAGGGCCAGCAGGACCCGCGCGCGGGTGGGGTCGGACAGCGCCTGGCCGAAGCGGGCCAGCACCTGCCCGTGCGTGAGGGTCTCCACGGGCGAGACGGTACACGGACCGATGGATCCAGTCACGGGTGAACTGGCCGGCCGTCGGTGGCTGGCCGGCTCACGGGACGGCGGCGCCCTCGTCGTCCTGGCTGGCCAGCGGACCACGCAGGTGTCGATGTCGAGGTGCTCGTCGGCGCGCACGAACACCTCGGGCGCCACCTCGAGCCAGGTCGGCGTCCGCACACCGCGAGACCAGACGACGCACCGCGTGGCGCGGCCTCCGGACCGACGCCGACACGAGGTCGGGCTCGTCCGGACGTCGCGGACACCGCCCGAGGGGTGTGGGACGGTGCGGTGCCCGCCGTGTCCCGGCCCGGACGGGCGTCCACGGGTCGCCGTGCCCGTCCACCACTCCCAGCCCGTCGAGCACCGAGGACCACGAGATGCCCAGCCCCCTCCACGAGGTCCCGGCGCTGCCCGTCGTCGTCCCACTGGCGGCGGTGGTCCTCGCCGTCGTGCTGTGGCGGCTCCACCGCCGCGCGGCCCTGAACGTCCCGCGCGTCCTCGTGAGCGTCGCCACGTGCGTGTACGGCGCCGGCGTGGTCGCGAACACCCTCTTCCCGATCTACCTCGGCAGGGCCGCGAGCGACCTGCCGTGGTGGACGCACCTCCACCTCATCCCGCTCGTCGGCACGGAGTGGTCCGACGTGCTGCAGAACGTGGTGGTGTTCGTGCCCCTCGGGCTCCTCCTGTCGCTCGTCGCCCGCGTCGGCTCAGCTCGCCGGGCCCTGCTCTGGGGCTTCTCGATCAGCCTGACCATGGAGGTGGTCCAGTTCGTCAACGCCACCACGGGGCAGGGCGGCCACATCGCCGACGTCAACGACCTGCTGGCCAACACCCTCGGCACCCCGATCGGGTACGGCCTCTTCCGCGTCGCCCTGCGGGTGCCGGCCCTGGCCCGCCTGGCCGCCGCCGCGACCTGGCCGGTGCCGCCCCACGACGCGACGAAGGCGCAGCCAGCCCGCGCGAGCCTCTGACGGCGACCGCGGACGCGGACGCCGGCGGCACCGGCGCTTCGGGCACCTCCTCGCCCTCGACCCACCGGTGGACGAGGGTGTGGTGGCTGGCCGGGATCGGCTCCGGCATCGGGATGCCGGCGGCGAAGGCCGCCCGCTCGAGCCTGAGCACGTCCTCGACGGGAGAGGCCCGGCGGCGGTCGTCGAGGTCCAGCTCCTTCACCGCGAACGACCCCTGGTCGGTGTCGAGCCGGTGCACGCGATGGGCGGACCCGCCGTGCACGCGGCGCATCGGCCCGACCGGCGTGCCGAGGTGTGCGAGCTCCACCGCCCGCGACCTAGGGCTGGTGGCCCCCCGACGCACCGGGCCGACGGCCGGTGCCGGTGCGCCGGGGGAGGGGCCTCACAGGGACCGCAGGAAGTCGATGAGCCCGGGGAAGTAGTGCTCGGGGTCGTCGAACTGCGAGAGGTGGCTCCCGTTCGGGCAGTGCAGGTGCCGGCCCTCGGGCAGCTGCTCGGCCATCCACCGCATGTGCTCGGGGTCCATCGTGTCGTGGGCGGCGCCGATGGTCAGCGTCGGGACGCCGATGCTCGCGAGGTCCGCCGAACGGTCCCAGCCCTCGAGCGTCCCCGACAGCCCGAGCTCGCTCGGGCCCTGCATCGGCACGTAGATCTTGGAGTTGATGTGGCCGAGCGACCGGACGACCGGGTCGGGCCACTCGTCCAGGGGCAGCCGGCACACGTGCAGCGCGTAGTGGTGCTCCATGAGCAGCTGCTCGTAGCGCGGGTCGTCCGTCCTGCCCTCGGCCTCGAACCGCTTGATCTCCGCCAGCACGTCCTGGTCCATCGCCGGCATGAGGACGTCCTCGGCGTAGTCGTTGTACGACCGCGAGCTCGACATCATGTTCGAGATGACGAGCCCCTTGAGGTTCTGCTGGTGGTGCACGGCGTACTCCAGGGCGAGCATGCCGCCCCACGACTGGCCGAGCAGCACGAAGTTGCTGCGGTCCAGGCCGAGCGCCTGCCGGACCTGCTCGACCTCGTCGACGAACCGCTCGATCGTCCACAGCGAGTCGTCGTCGGGCTGGTCGCTGCGGAACGAGCCCAGCTGGTCGTAGTAGTAGTACTCGATGCCGGCGCCGGGGAACCAGACGTCGAAGCACTCGTAGAGCTCGTCGGTGGCGCCCGGCCCGCCGTGCAGCAGCAGGACCTTGAGGTCGGGGTTGGTCCCGACCCGCTTCGTCCACACCCGGAAGGTGCCGCTGGCCGTCTCGATCGGGACCAGACGGGAACCGCCGGAGAGGACGTCCCGCGGCTCCCAGCCGGAGGTGTCGAAGTAGGACGGTGGAGGCGCGCTCGTCATGCTGCGCCCCTACCCGCGCTCCAGCGGTTGACGCTCGAGCGGCGCACCGGCAGGGGTCCCCACCGCGCCGTCCTCGGTGACCGTCCCCTCTCATCTCCCCGGCCCGTCCCTACCGAGCCGTGTCCTCGTCCTCGATGCAGCCGGTCACCGGGTCCACCTGGGCGAGGAAGGTGCGGATGGACGCCTGCAGCTCCTCCGCTGTCGGAGACCGCGCGCTGGACCACGAGGAGCTGAAGCCGTGACCAGCGTCCTCGCCGTTATGCCAGTCGAAGCCCACCCCGCCGAACTGCCCGTCGTGGACCCAGGAGTCCTGCCCGTCGACGGTGACGCGCCGCCCCTCCACGCCCGGCAGGATGCGCTGTCCTGCCCGCCGACGCCACCCCGTCACCACGGGTCCGTCGTCGAGCGGAGGAGGCGGCCCGAGGATGACGACAGGGCGCCCACGTCGTGGGCGCCCTGTCGTCGCTGGCTCAGCCAGTGATCTGGTGTCCGGAGGGGGACTTGAACCCCCACTCCCGGTAAAGGGAACTAGCACCTCAAGCTAGCGCGTCTGCCTATTCCGCCACCCGGACGAGTGCGGAGGAAGATTACCACCCGCCGGACCGCCGGCTGCGGCGGGTGGATCAGTGACCCAGGGGGCGGTGCCGCCTCGTCGGTGCGGCTCCGCCTGGTTAGCGTGACCGGGTGACCCAGCCCCCCGCCGCCACGGCCAGCACCGAGTCCGCCGCCGAGCGCGAGGTCGTCGACCTGTGCCGCGACCTCCTGCGCATCGACACCTCCAACTACGGCGACGGGTCCGGGCCGGGGGAGCGGGCCGCCGCCGAGCACGTCATGGGGCTGATCACCGAGGTGGGCCTGGCCCCCCAGCTCTTCGAGAGCCAGCGCGGGCGCGCGAGCGTCGTCGTCCGCATCGAGGGTGAGGAGCGCGGCACCGCCGAGCGCGGCGCGCTGCTCGTGCACGGCCACCTGGACGTCGTCCCCGCCCGGGCCGCCGACTGGAGCGTCGACCCCTTCGCCGGCGAGGTCGTCGACGACTGCCTGTGGGGCCGCGGCGCGGTGGACATGAAGGGGATGGACGCCATGATGCTCGCGGTGCTGCGCGACGGCGTGCGCAGCGGGCGGCGTCCCCCGCGCGACCTCGTCTTCGCCTTCCTCGCCGACGAGGAGGCCGGCGGCGTGCAGGGCGCGCACTGGCTGGTCGAGCGCCACCCGGAGCTGTTCGAGGGCGTCACCGCCGCCGTCAGCGAGGTCGGCGGGTTCTCCGTGGAGGTCGCCGACCAGCGCTGCTACCTCCTGCAGACCGCCGAGAAGGGCATCGCCTGGCTGCGCCTGGTCGCCGCCGGGCGCGCCGGCCACGGCTCCCAGGTCAACGACGACAACGCCGTCACCCGGCTGTGCGAGGCGGTGGCGCGGATCGGCGGCCACGACTGGCCGCTGGAGCTCACCCCGACGGTGCGGGCGTTCCTCGACGGCGTCACCGAGATCACCGGCGTCGAGTTCGACCCGTCCGACCCCGACGCCCTGCTGGCCCACCTGGGGACGACGGCCCGCTGGGTCGGGGCCACCCTGCGCGACACGGCCAACCCGACGCTGCTCGAGGCCGGCTACAAGCAGAACGTCATCCCCGGCACGGCCACGGCCCTGCTCGACGCCCGCTTCCTGCCCGGTCACGAGGAGACGCTCATGGCGACCGTCCGCGAGCTCGCGGGGGAGCACGTGGCCGTGGAGGTCGTCCACCGCGACGTCGCCCTCGAGGCCCCGTTCGAGGTGCCGCTGGTCGACCGGATGGTCGACGCGCTGCTGGCCGAGGACCCCGGCGCGAAGGTGCTGCCGTACTGCCTCTCCGGCGGCACGGACAACAAGAGCTTCGACGCCCTCGGCATCCCCGGCTACGGCTTCGCGCCGCTGCGCCTGCCGGCCGACCTGGACTTCGCGGGCCTGTTCCACGGCGTCGACGAGCGCGTGCCGCTCGACGCGCTGCGCTTCGGCACCCGAGTGCTCGACCGGTTCCTGCGCACCTGCTGAGCGGGCCGGGAGCGGGGAGGCGCCGCGGTCAGAAGGTGGAGCGCTCGACCCGCATGATGCGTCGCCGCAGCTGCACCTGACGGGCGCCGCCGAGGTAGAGGCGGACGCGCGCGAGCTCCCAGTGGCCGTACTCGGCGTGCTCGGTGAGCAGCTTGCGGGCGTCGCCGCGGGAGGTGCCTCGGGGCATGGTGATCGTGCGGTACTCGTACTGCGTCGCGGGTCGGGGGGCCTGGGTCGTGCGCGTGCTGTCCATCGCCCCCCATGATGCCTGCGTTCGGCTGGACTGGCCCGCTACCGTCTGCGGCATGGCCACTGACCCGCGCGCTGCTCTCGACCGACTCGTGGCCGCCCTGGAGGCGCACCTGGCCGCGGCCCAGCGCCGCCGCGGTGAGCAGGACCCCGGCGTCGAGGCCGCCTACGCCGCCCTGTCCGACGCCTTCGAGTCCTACGACGAGGCGCTCTACGACGCCCACGACGAGGTCACCCCGTTCGTCCTCTACGAGGACGTCGAGGACGAGGACGACGACGACGACGAGGACGACGACGAGGACGCCGAGGACGAGGACGCCGAGGAGGGCGACACCGAGCCCGACGACGCGGAGGACGACCTCGACGACGACGAGCTCCCCGGGCCCGGCACCCGGCTGTAGGTCAGCGGGCGGAGACGTCGTCCAGCGCCGCGCGGATCTCCGGCGGCAGGACGAGGTCCTCGCCGGCGAGGACCGCCTTGAGCTGCCCGGCGGTGCGCGTGCCGACGAGCGCGGACACCACCCCCGGGCGGCCGAGGACCCAGGACAGCGCCACCTCCAGGGGGGCGACGCCGAGCCCGTCGGCGGCGGTGGCCACCGCCTGCACCACCCGGCGGTGCTCGGCGCCGAGGTACGGGGCCACCCAGCGGGCCATCTGCTGGGAGGCGGCTCGGGAGTCCGCAGGCAGCCCGGCGCGGTACTTGCCGGTGAGCACGCCGCGGGCCAGCGGCGCCCAGGCCAGCACCCCGACGCCGTGGTGGGTGGCGGCCGGCACCAGCTCGGCCTCGGCGCTGCGCTGCAGCAGCGACAGCTCGGCGGCCGCGGCCACCAGCGGCACGCCGGTGCGCACGGCACCGGCGGCGGCGGTGGCCAGCTGCCAGCCCGCGTGGTCGGCGACGCCGACGTAGCGCGCCCGCCCGGTGGTCACGGCGGCCTGCAGCGCGCGCAGCGTCTCCTCCACCGGCACGGCGGCGTCCCAGGCGTGGGCCAGCCACAGGTCGACGTGGTCGGTGCCCAGGCGGGCCAGCGAGCGGTCCAGGGCCATGAGCATCGAGCGGGCGGAGGCGTCCGGGCGCAGCGGCCCGCCGGCGGCGACGTCCCGCCCGAGCCCGGCCTTGGTGGTGATCACCAGGTCGGAGCGGTCCACGACCTCCCCGAGCAGGGAGCCCAGCACCTCCTCGGAGGTGCCGTCGCCGTAGGAGTCCGCGGTGTCCACGAGCGTGCCCCCGGCCTCGACGAAGAGGCGCAGCTGGTCGCGGGCGTCGTGCTCGTCCGTGTCGTGGCCCCAGCACAGGGTGCCCAGACCCAGGCGCGAGACCCGCAGGCCCGACCGTCCGACGTACCGCTCCTCCACCTCCGCAGGCTACCGGCGCGATCTCGATCCAGGAGGCCACATGGGCACCTAGGGTGGTCGCTCGTGCGACTCGGAGCGGGCCTGGGCTACTGGAGCACCTCCTCGCCGGGGCGGGTGGGCGCCGACGTCGCCTCCGGGGCGGCCGAGGCGCTGGCCACGGCCCGGACCGCGGAGGACCTCGGGTACGCCGTGGTGTGGGCCAGCGAGGCCTACGGCTCCGACGCCGTCACCGTCCTGGCGTGGCTGGCCGCCCAGACCACCGAGATCGACCTCGGCAGCGCCGTGATGCAGGTGCCCGCGCGCAGCGCCGCCACGACGGCGATGACGGCGGCGACCCTCGACGCGCTGTCCGGCTCCCGGTTCCGCCTCGGCCTGGGCGTCTCGGGCCCGCAGGTCTCCGAGGGCTGGCACGGGGTGCGCTTCGACGCTCCGCTGGCGCGCACCCGCGAGTACGTGGACGTCGTCCGCCTCGCCCTGACCCGCGCCCCGCTCGCCTACGCCGGCACCCACCTGCAGCTGCCGCTGCCCGACGGGCCCGGCGTCCCGCTGCGCCTGTCGGTGCAGCCGCCGCGCGCGGACCTGCCCATCTACCTGGCCGCGGTCGGGCCGAAGAACGTCGAGCTGGCCGGTGAGGTCGCCGACGGCTGGCTGCCGGTCTTCTTCAGCCCCGAGCACAGCGGCGACTCCCTCGCGGCCCTGGCCCGCGGGCGCGAGCGCTCGGCGCTGAGCGCCCCGGTCGACGTCGCGCCCACCGTGCCGCTGCTCGTCACCGACGACGCGCCCGGCGCTGGAGGTGCAGCCGGGGCGCGGGCGCGCGCGGAGGCCAGCGGCCCGGTGCGCGCGCACGCGGCGCTGTACCTGGGCGGCATGGGCTCGCGCCGGGCGAACTTCTACAACCAGCTGGCGGCCCGGATGGGCTACGAGAGCGAGGCGGCAGCGGTGCAGGAGCACTTCCTGGCAGGACGGCACCGGGAGGCCGCCGCGGCGGTGCCCCAGGGGTTCGTCGACGCGACGTGCCTGGTCGGGCCCCCGGCCCTGCTGCGCGAGCGGATGGCCGCCTACGCCGAGGTCGGGGTGAGCACGCTGTCGGTGGCGCCGATGGGCGCCACGCTCGAGGAGCGCCTGGCCGGCCTGCGCGCCGCCGCGGTCGCCCTGGACGCCGCGGGGGTGGCCTCGTGAGCTGGCTCGACGCCCTCGTCCTGGGGCTGGTGCAGGGGCTGACCGAGTTCCTGCCGATCTCCTCCAGCGCCCACATCAGCATCGTCGGGCAGCTCATCGGCAACGACGACCCCGGCGCGGCGTTCACCGCCATCACCCAGCTCGGCACCGAGGCCGCCGTGCTCGTCTACTTCCGCAACGACATCCTGCGGATCATCGGCGCCTGGTACCTCGGGCTGCGCCGGCGGCTGCCGCAGAGCCACCCCGACGTGCGGATGGGCTGGCTGGTGATCCTCGGCTCGCTGCCGATCGGGGTGATCGGCTACGTCTTCCAGGACGCCATCGAGGGCCCGGCCGTGCGCAGCCTGTGGGTGACCGCGACGATGCTCTGGGTCTTCGCGATCGTCATCCACGTCGCCGACCGCCGCGCCCGCGCCACGAAGACCCTGGACGAGCTCAGCTGGCGCGACGGCGTCCTGTTCGGCTTCGCCCAGGCCCTCGCCCTCGTTCCCGGCGTCTCGCGCTCGGGCGGCACGATCGCCGCCGGGCTGCTCATGGGCTACACCCGCGAGGCCGCCGCCCGGTACTCCTTCCTCCTGGCGATCCCCGCCGTCGTCGGCTCCGGGGGCCTGCAGGTC
Organism: Quadrisphaera sp. DVD1; assembly: GCF_058932755.1. Classification (NCBI taxonomy): domain Bacteria; kingdom Bacillati; phylum Actinomycetota; class Actinomycetes; order Kineosporiales; family Kineosporiaceae; genus Quadrisphaera; species Quadrisphaera sp. DVD1. Next base: position 13,948 of record NZ_JBZYWI010000014.1, on the reverse strand, counting down.
GCCAAGGCCCTCGACGGCCCGGACGCCGTGGCCTGGGGGCCGACGGCGCTGGCCACCGTGGTCGCCGGCGCCGTCGGCTACGCCGTCATCGCGTGGCTGCTGCGCTACGTGAGCACCCACGACTTCAGGCCGTTCGTCCTCTACCGGATCGCGCTCGCCGTGCTGCTGTACGCCCTGCTGGGCACGGGGGTGCTCACAGCCAGCCCGAGCGCTTGAACGCCCGGTGCAGGCCCAGGCACGAGCCTGCGATGACCGCCAGGGCCGCCGGGTAGCCGAAGGACCACCCCAGCTCGGGCATGTGCTCGAAGTTCATGCCGTAGATGCCGCCGACCACCGTGGGCACCAGCCCGATCGCCGCCCACGCGGAGATCTTGCGGTTGTCGTCGTTCTGCTGGACGCCGACCTGCGCCAGGTGCACGTTGAGGACGTCGGTCAACGAGCGCTCGTAGCCCTCGACGGCCTCGCTGGCGCGCACCAGGTGGTCGAGCACGTCGGCGAAGAAGGGCCGGGCGTCCGCCGGGACCTGCGGCACCCCGCCCCCCGCCAGCGCGGTGAGCGGCGCGATGAGCGGCGCCATCGCCCGGCGCGCCTCCTGCACCTCCCGCTTGAGCGCGTAGATGGCGGTGGCATCGGCGTCCTGGGCCCCGGCGAAGACGCGGTCCTCGATCTGGTCGAGGTCGTCGGCCAGGGCGCCGGCGATCTCCACGTAGTGGTCCACCACGTGGTCGAGGACGCCGTGCAGGGCGCCGACCGGGCTCGCGCGCAGCTCCACCGGGCCGGCGTCCAGCGCGTAGCGCACGTCCTGCAGCGGCGTGTGGCCGCCGCGGCGGACGCTGACGACGTAGTGCGGGCCGACGAAGAGGGTCAGCTCGCGGGTCTCGACCTGGTCGTGCGCCGGGTCGTAGTCCAGCGGGCGCAGGACGACGAGGAGGGAGTCCTCGTAGCGGTCGACCTTCGGGCGCTGGCCGCCGTGCTCGGCGTCCTCCACGGCCAGGGGGTGCAGGTCGAGCACGCCGGCCAGCTGCTTCAGCTCCCCGGGCTCGGGGTCGTCCAGCCCCACCCAGACCAGCCCCCGCTCGGCGGCCCTGCGGTCGTCCAGCGCCGCCGGCCAGTCCTCCACCCGGTGGTGCCCGTCGCCGTCCCACACCCACGTCCCCACGATCACGCCCCCATCCTGCCGGGCCGCGGGTGCGGGGCCGGTCCCTAGGGTGGGCCGGTGCCCACCGTCCTGCTCGTCCGCCACGGCCGCACGGCCGCCAACGCCTCCGGGGTCCTGGCCGGCCGCACCCCCGGGGTCGACCTCGACGAGACCGGGCGGGCGCAGGTGGCGGCGCTGGGCCAGCGCCTGGCCCCGCTGCCCGTCGTCGCCCTCGTCACCAGCCCCCTGGAGCGCTGCCAGCAGACCGCCGCCGCGGTGCTGGCCGCGGGCGGCTCCGCCGAGGTCCCGCGCCCGGCCGCGGTGGTCGAGGACGGGCTGTCCGAGTGCGACTACGGCGACTGGACCGGGCGCCCGCTCAAGGAGCTGACCGCCGAGCCCCTGTGGCCGGTCGTGCAGTCCCACCCCAGCGCCGCGGCCTTCCCCGGCGGGGAGTCGATGCGCGCGATGCAGGCCCGGGCGCTGGACGTCGTGCGCCGGGTCGACGCCGCGGTCGCCGCCGAGCACGGCCCGGACGCGCTGTGGGTCGCGGTCTCCCACGGCGACGTGATCAAGGCGGTGCTCGCCGACGCGCTGGGCATGCACCTCGACGCGTTCCAGCGGATCGTCGTCGACCCGGCGTCGGTCTCGGTGGTGCGCTACAGCCCGCTGCGCCCCTTCGCGGTGCGCGTCAACGACACCGGCGGCGACGTCAGCGCCCTCGTGCCCGCCCCGGCCGCACCCGACGCGGCGGCGTCCTCCGACGCCGCCGTGGGCGGTGGCGCGGGCGGTGGCGCGGGCGGTGGTGACGGCCATGGCGCCGGCGGTGGCGACGCCGCGGGCCGCCGGTAGGGTCGCGGGCATGTCCCGGCAGGTCTTCGACTACGACCCCCCGGAACGCTTCGTCGCCGGCACCGTCGGCCCGCCCGGCGGGCGCACGTTCTTCCTCCAGGCCCGCTCCGGCGGCTCGCTGACCTCCGTGGCGCTGGAGAAGGCGCAGGTGTCCGCGCTGGCCCAGCGCGTCGAGGAGCTGCTCGACGAGGTGGTGCGCCGCAGCGGCGGCTCCGCGCCGGTCCCCGCGGTCACCCCCAACGACGCCCGCGACACCGCCCCGCTGGACACCCCCATCGAGGAGGAGTTCCGGGTCGGCACGATGACGCTGGCCTGGGACGGCGACCGCCAGGTCGTGGTCATCGAGTGCTTCGAGGCCGACGAGAGCAGCGAGGAGGCCGAGGGCGCCGGGGCGCTCACCGGCGCCGAGGACCCTCGCGCGGTGCTGAGGGTGCACCTCGAGGGCGCCACGGCCCGCGCCTTCGCCGACCGGGCGCTCGCCGTCGTCGCCGCCGGCCGGCCGCCGTGCCCGTTCTGCGGCGACCCGCTCGAGCCGTCCGGGCACGTCTGCCCCCGCGCCAACGGGTACCGGCGCTGAGCATCGGCGCGAGCGCGCCGGGGCCGGGGCAGGAGAGCGCCGGCGCGCTGGAGCTGCTCTCCCGCGGCGACCTGGAGCTCGTCGGGCAGGTCGTCGGCGCCTCCAACACCACGCTCGTCATGCAGGTCGAGCTGGACGGCGCGAGCAGCCGCTGCGTCTACAAACCCGTGCTCGGCGAGGCGCCGCTGTGGGACTTCCCCGACGGCACCCTGGCCCAGCGGGAGGTGGCCGCCTGGGTGCTCTCCGACGCCGGCGGCTGGGGGGTCGTGCCCCCCACGGTGCTGCGCGAGGGGCCCTTCGGGCAGGGCTCGGTGCAGCTGTGGGTGGGGGAGGACGAGCCGGCGGCCGAGCCCGGCGCCGGCCTCGTCGACGTCGTCCCGCCCGGGGAGGTGCCCGAGGGCTGGCACGAGGTCGTCGAGGGCTCCGGCCCCGGCGGGACGAGCGTGCTGCTCGTGCACGCCGACGACCCCCAGCTGCGGCGGATGGCGGCCTTCGACGTCATCGCCAACAACGCCGACCGCAAGGGCGGCCACGTGCTCGCCGACGCGAGCGGCCGGGCGTGGGGCGTCGACCACGGGCTGACCTTCCACGTCGAGAACAAGCTGCGCACCGTCCTGTGGGGCTGGGCCGGGCAGCGCGTGGGCGCCGAGGTCGAGGAGCTGCTGGCGACCACGGCCGCCGCCCTGACCGGCGCCGCGGGCGAGGCGCTGGCCGCGCTGGTCACCTCGGCGGAGCTGGCAGCGCTCGGCGAGCGGATCGAGCGCCTCGCGAGCCGGGGGCGGTTCCCGCGGCCGCGCCCCGGCGCTCCGGCGCTGCCCTGGCCCCCCTTCTGACCCCCCCTCCCGCACTCTTGCCGGAGAGCGCGGTCCAGAGGGCTCGGCCGACCGCACTTCTGCCGCAGAGTGCGGTCTTAGGGGCCAGGCGAACCGCACTTCTCGCCAGAAGTGCGGCGGAGGAGGTCGCTGGAACCGCACTTCTCGCCAGAAGTGCGGTCCAAGGGGCCCGGCCGACCGCACTTGTCGCCAGAAGTGCGGTCAGGGCGGGTGGCGTCGGGCGCGTGAGGCGCCCCGGATAGGGTCGCTCGGTGCATCCCTGGTCCGCGCCCACCGTCCCGCAGCTGCCCGGACGAGGTGGCCCGGTCCGGGTCCACGACACCGCGACCGCGGGCCTGCGCACGGCCGCCGAGGGCGAGGCCGCCCGGATGTACGTGTGCGGGATCACCCCCTACGACGCCACGCACATGGGCCACGCCGCGACCTACCTGGCCTTCGACCTGCTCCAGCGCGCCTGGCGCGACGCCGGGCAGCAGGTGCGCTACGTCCAGAACGTCACCGACGTCGACGACCCGCTGCTCGAGCGCGCCACCGCCACCGGTCAGGACTGGCGCGAGCTCGCCGCCCGCGAGAGCGCCCTGTTCGCCGAGGACATGACGGCCCTGCGCGTGCTGCCGCCGGACGCCTGGGTCGGCGCCGTCGAGTCCATCCCGGAGATCGTGCCGGCCGTGGAGGCCCTGCTCGCCGACGGCGCCGCCTACCGCGTGCCCGGCGGCCCCGGCGAGCCCGACGGCGACGTCTACTTCGCGACGGCGTCCGACCCTGCCTTCGGCGCCGTCTCCTCCCTCGACCGCGCGCAGATGCGCGAGGTCTTCGCCCAGCGCGGCGGCGACCCCGACCGCCCGGGCAAGCGCGACGCCCTCGACCCGCTGCTGTGGCGGGTCGCCCGCGAGGGCGAGCCGCACTGGGACGGCGCGGGGCTCGGCCAGGGGCGCCCGGGCTGGCACATCGAGTGCTCGGTGATCGCCCGAGGCCACCTCGGCGGCGACTTCGACGTCCAGGGCGGCGGCTCTGACCTCGTCTTCCCCCACCACGAGATGAGCGCCTCGCACGCGCACGTCCTGCACGGCGGCCCCTTCGCGCGCAGCTACGTGCACGCGGGCATGGTCGGGCTGGACGGCGAGAAGATGAGCAAGTCGCTCGGGAACCTCGTCCTCGTCTCGCGCCTGCGCGCGGACGGCACCGACCCGATGGCCGTGCGCCTGGCGGTCCTCGCCCACCACTACCGCAGCGACTGGTCGTGGACCGCCGCCGGGCTCGCCGAGGCCGAGCAGCGCCTCGCCCGCTGGCGCGCGGCCGCGGCGTCCGCCACCGCTCCGGCCGCGGACGCCGTCCTCGCCGGGGTGCGCGAGCGCCTCGCCGACGACCTCGACGCCCCCGGGGCGCTCGCCGTCGTCGACGCCTGGGCTGACCAGGCGCTGGCGGACCAGGCGCTGGCCGAGCGGGCCCCCGCGGGCGAGCAGGGCGCCGGCGCCCTCGTGGCCGCGACGGTCGACGCCCTGCTCGGCATCGCCCTCTGAGCCCGGCTCAGCTGCGGCCGGGCGAGCCGTCCTCCGGGCGCCGGCGCAGGTAGCGCTCGAACTCGCGCGCGATCGCCTCGCCGGAGGCCTCGGGCAGCTCGGCGGTGTCCTTCGCCTGCTCGAGCTGGCGCACGTACTCGCCGATCTCGGCGTCCTCCCCGGCCAGCTCGTCGACGCCGTGCTCCCACGCGCGGGCGTCGTCGGCCAGGTCGGCCAGCGGCACCGGCTCTCCGAGCAGGTCCTCCACCCGCCCCAGCAGCGCGAGCACGGCCTTGGGCGAGGGCGACTGGCCCACGTAGTGCGGCACCGCCGCCCACAGCGACAGCGCGGGCAGGCGCCGGGCGACGGCGGACTCGGTGAGCACCCCGACGATGCCGGTGGGGCCCTCGTAGGTCGAGCGCTCCAGGCCGAGCCGGTGCAGCAGGTCCTCGTCGTCGGTGGTCGAGGTCACCGGGATCGGGCGGGTGTGCGGGACGTCGGCCAGCAGCGCGCCCAGGGTCACCACGGTGCGCACGCCCAGGCGGCGGGCGTGGTCGAAGAGCTCCTCGGTGTAGGAGCGCCAGCGCATCGACGGCTCGATGCCGTGCACCAGCACGACCTGCCGGCCCGACGGGGCGGTCGCCAGCCCGATCCGCGTGGTCGGCCAGGTGATCGTGCGCCGGCCGTCGTCGTCCACGCCCACGTGGGGCCGGTTGACCTGGAAGTCGTGGTACTCCTCCGGGTCGAGCTCGGCCACCTGCCGGGCGCCCCAGACCTCCCAGAGGTGGTCGACGGCCGCGCTCGCCGCCTCGCCGGCGTCGTTCCACCCCTCGAAGGCAGCCAGCATCACCGGCTCCGCGAGCACCGCGGGATCACCCGACGCCACCATCAACCTCCTCGCCGGCCCGCCCGGGCCGATCGCCGCCCAGCCTAGGCGCCCGCGGTCATCCTCGGGGTGGGCGCCCGGGGGCGGCGGGTCCCACCCCGGGATGACGACCGCGGCGCGCTCACGCGGATAGCGTCGGACGGGTGAGGGGAGCGCGGCTGGACACCTGGGTGCGGGAGCACCCCCTCGTCCTCGACGCGGTGCTCGCCCTCGCGCTGGCCGTCGTGCTCGTCCCGCTCTCGCTCCACCTCGCGCTCGTCGGCAGCTACGAGACCGGCGCCACGACCGCCCTGGTCGTCCTCGTGGTGCTGGCGATGGTCGGGGCCACGGCCGTGCGCCGGGTGAACCCGGTCCTGTGCGCGGTCGTGACCTACTCCGGGGCGCTGGCGCACCTGCTGCTCGGGACGCAGATCGTGGCCGCCGACGTCACGGTGCTCGTGGCGCTGTACGCCGTCGCCGCCTACGGGCCGCGCTGGGCGAGCCGCCTGGGGCTCGTCGGCGCCCTGCTCGGCGCGGCGCTGCAGGGCGCCGCCGTCTTCGCGAGCGGCGGGTTCAGCGCCGCCGAGTCCTTCGTCACCGGCGTCATCGTCGCGGTGGCGATCGCCGGCACGTCGCTGGCGACGTGGACGGCCGGGGAGTGGCGGCGCACCCGCCGCGCCTACGTGGAGTCCCTCGTCGAGCGCGCGGCCCGCCTGGAGCACGAGCGCGAGCAGCAGGCCGAGATCGCGACCGCTGCCGAGCGCGCCCGCATCGCCCGCGAGCTCCACGACGTCGTCGCGCACTCCCTGTCGGTGATCATCGCCCAGGCCGACGGCGGCCGGTACGCGGCCGCGGCCGCCCCCGAGTCCGCCGTGCGCACCTTGGAGACCGTGGCCGCGACCGGTCGCGGCGCGCTGACCGACATGCGCCGCCTGCTCGGCGTCCTGCGCGAGGGCGACGGGGCCGAGCTGGCGCCCCAGCCGGACGCCGGGGCCGTCCCGGAGCTGGTCGCCGGCGTGGCCGCCAGCGGCCTCGACGTGCGCCTGGAGGAGCGCGGCTCGCCGCGCGCGATCGGCGGTGGCGAGGGGCTGGCGGCCTACCGGATCGTCCAGGAGGCCCTGACGAACGTGCTCAAGCACGCCGGGCCGGCCGCGCGGGCCTGCGTCGCGCTGGAGTGGGGCCCCCGGGCGCTGGTCATCACCGTCGAGGACGACGGGCGCGGCGCCGCGGCCGCCGACGACGGGCAGGGCCGCGGCCTGGGCGGCATGAGCGAGCGTGCCACCCTCTACGGCGGCACCGTCGAGGCCGGACCCCGCCCCGGCGGCGGCTTCGGCGTCCGGGCCGTGCTGCCCTACCCGACCGCGACCGCCGCTGCGAGGAGCACCTGATGGACGCCCCGCTCGACCCGATCCGGGTGTTCCTCGTCGACGACCAGCAGCTCGTGCGCGCGGGGTTCCGCATGGTCATCGACTCCCAGCCCGACCTGGAGGTCGTCGGCGAGGCCGGTGACGGCGAGGCCGCCGTCCGAGCGCTCGCCGCCACCCGCGCCGACGTCGTGCTCATGGACGTGCGGATGCCGCGCTCGGACGGCATCGAGGCCACCGCCCGGGCGGTCGAGCAGGCGGCGCGCCGCCCGCCCGGCGCGCCGCCGCTGCGCGTGGTCGTCCTCACGACGTTCGACCTCGACGAGTACGCGCTGCGCGCCATCCGCGCCGGCGCCAGCGGGTTCCTGCTCAAGGACGCCCCTCCCGAGGAGCTGCTCGCGGCGATCCGCACGGTGCACGCCGGGGACGCCGTCATCGCCGCCAGCACCACCCGGCGCCTGCTCGAGCACCTGGCGCCGCTGCTGCGCGAGGGCGAGGGCGCCTCGGCCGCCCAGCTCGACGCCCTCACCGACCGCGAGCGCGAGGTGCTCGTGCTCATGGCCCGGGGGCGCTCCAACACCGAGATCGCCGCCGACCTCGTCGTCGCCGAGGCGACCGTGAAGACCCACGTGGGCCGGGTGCTGGCCAAGCTGGGGGCGCGCGACCGGGTGCAGGCGGTCGTGGTCGCCTACGAGTCCGGGCTCGTGCGGCCGGGGGCCTGAGGAGCGCCTCAGCGGGCCCGCCGCAGGTCGTACGGCGGCTGCGACCCCGGGATGACGGCGCCCCCGCCGAGACCATCCCCGGCGCCGACGCCGGCCCGGGGGCTGCGGAGCGAGGCTCGAGGAGCACGGGGCACCGGCCCCGACGTCGACCTGGAGGCCCCTCGTGACCACTCCCCACCCCGTCCCCGCCGCACCGCCCGAGGACCGCGCCGCCGCGGTCACGGGCACCGGCCTGGTCAAGGTCTACGGCCGCGGGGACGCCGCGGTCACGGCGCTGCGCGGCGTGGACGTCGCCTTCGCCCGCGGCGCCTTCACGGCGATCATGGGGCCGTCCGGGTCGGGCAAGTCCACGCTCATGCACTGCCTGGCCGGCCTGGACGCCGTCACCCGCGGCCAGGTGCACCTCGCCGGCACCGAGCTGACCGGCCTCGGCGACCGCGAGCTCACGCTCCTGCGCCGCCGGCGGCTCGGGTTCGTCTTCCAGTCCTTCAACCTGCTGCCGATGCTCACGGCCGAGCAGAACATCCTCCTGCCCCTCGACCTCGCCGGGCGCCGCGGGCCGGAGGTCGACCGCGAGTGGCTCGCGACGCTGGTCGAGGTCCTGGGGATCGGGGACCGGATGTCCCACCGCCCGGCCGAGCTCTCCGGCGGCCAGCAGCAGCGCGTGGCGATCGCCCGCGCGCTGGTCACCCGCCCCGACGTCGTCTTCGCCGACGAGCCCACCGGCAACCTCGACTCCCGCTCGGGCGCCGAGGTGCTGGCCTTCCTGCGGCGCAGCGTGCGCGAGCTGGGCCAGACCGTCGTCATGGTCACCCACGACGCGGTGGCCGCCTCGGCCGCCGACCGCGTGCTGCTGCTGGCCGACGGGCGCGTCGCCGGCGAGGTGGCGGACCCGACGCCGGAGAGCGTGATCGGCGCCCTCGACGGGCTGCGCAGCGGCCTGGTCGCCGCGGGCGCCGGGGCCTCCGCGGGCACGAGCGCGGCGGCGGTGGCCTGATGCTCCGCGCCACCCTGCTCACCCTGCGCGGCAGCGCCGGGCGCCTGAGCGCCGCCGGCCTGGCGATCGTCCTGGGCACCGGCTTCGTCACCGCGGTGCTGCTGGCCAGCACCCTCATGACCGCGACCGTCGAGGCCGCGGTCTCCACCGCCTACGCCGGCTCCGACGTCGTCGCGACGGTCGGCGGCGACCCCCTCGACGACGACGACCTCGCCGCGGTGCGCGCCCTGCCCGGCGCGGCCGGCGCGGACGGCCAGCGCACCGGCTACGTCGAGCTCGTCGGCGGCGGGCGCACCGAGTTCCTCGCCGTCGCGGCGGCACCGTCCGTGGAGGCCCTGCGCACCGCCGAGGTCGCGCAGGGCGCCCTGCCGTCGGCGTCCGGCCAGCTCGCCCTCCCGCAGGGCCTGGCCGAGCGGCTCGACCTGTCCGTCGGCGACGCGGTGCTCGTGCGCCACGCCGAGCCCGTCCCCGGCGACCCCGACGCCGCGTGGGTCGAGGTCGAGGAGCAGGCGCAGGTGGTCGGGCTGCTCGCCGGCGGGGTGGACTCCGCCTTCGGCGCCACCGGCACCGCCTACGCGGCCAGCGAGCAGGTCGCGCAGTGGTCCTACGACGACGGCGCGTACGAGGGGCTGCTCGTCGTGGCCACCGGCGGGACCAGCCCCGAGGTGCTGCGCGAGCAGGTGGCGCAGGCGCTGTCCGGCAGCGGCGCGGAGGTCCTCACCGCCGCGGAGCGGACCGCGCAGACCGTCGACGAGTTCATCGGCCAGGCGAACGCGCTCCTGTGGGTGGTCCTGGCGTTCGCGGCCCTGGCCCTGTTCGTCGCCGCCATCGTCATCGCCAACACCTTCTCGGTGCTCGTGGCCCAGCGCACCCGCCAGCTGGCGCTGCTGCGCTGCGTCGGCGCCACCACCCGGCAGGTGCGCACGAGCGTCCTGGCCGAGGCGCTCGTCCTCGGCGTGCTCGCCTCGGTCCTCGGCGCGCTCGCCGGCACGGGGCTCGCCAACGCCGCCGCGGTGGTGCTCTCCCGGACCGTCGACGGCGTGCCGGTGCCGTCCTCGGTGGCCCCCACGCTGCTCAGCGTCGTCGTGCCGGTCGCGACGGGGGTGCTCGCCACGGTCCTCGCGGCCCTGGCCCCGGCGCGCGCCGCCACCCGCGTCGCGCCGCTGGCGGCGCTGCGCCCGCTGGAGGCGCCGAGCCTGGCGGCCCGGGCCTCGCGCTGGCGCCTGGCGCTGTCGCTGGTGCTCGTGCTCGGGGGCGGCGCGCTCCTGGCCGGCGGCGTGGCCCTGTCCCTCACCGGCACCGAGCTCGGCATCCTCGCCGCCATCGCCGGGGGCATGGCCTCCTTCGCCGGCGTGATGGTCGGTGCGGTCTTCCTCGTGCCGCGCGTCGTCGGCGCGCTGGGGCGCGTCGCCGCCCGGGTCGGCGGGGGGCCCGCGCGGGTGGCCGCGGCGAACGCCGTGCGCAACCCGCGCCGCACGGCCAGCACCACCAGCGCCCTGCTCATCGGGGTCACGCTGGTCACCCTCATGACCGTCGGCGCGGCCAGCGCGTCGGCCACGCTGGACGGCGAGCTGCGCGAGCAGTGGCCGGTCGACGTCGCCATCGGCGAGGACTCCGCCGGGCCGATCGACCTCGCCTCCCTCGACGGCGCCAGCAGCGGCGCGGCACCGGAGGCGGCGCTGGACCCCCGCGTCGCCCAGGGCGTGGGCGCCGTCGACGGCGTGGCCCGGGTCGTGCCCCTGACCTCGGTGCGGGCCACGGCCACCGCGGCCGGCGCGGCCCCCGTGGAGGTGACCGTGCGCGGCGTCGAGCCCGCCGACGGGCGGGCCGTCGCGGTCTCGCCCGACGCCCTCGCCCCGCTGGCGCCGGGCGTGGTCGTGGTGCCCGAGGGGATCGCCGAGGACCTCGGCGCCACCACCGGGGCCGAGGTGGCGCTCGCGCTCGGCGACGCCCGCGCCACCCTCACCGCACAGGTCACGCCGCTGCCGGGCTCGGCCGTGGTCGTGGCCGCGGAGGACCTCGCCGCCCTCGCGCCGCAGGCGCCCACCACCCGGCTGTGGGCCTCCCTGGACCCGGGCGCCGACGCGGTGGACACCGTCGGCGCCGTGCAGGAGGCCGTCGGCGACGTGCCCGACGCCGCCGCCCCCGTCTACGGGGCGGCGATCGAGCGGGCCGGCTACCAGCAGGTCATCGACACGCTCCTGCTCGTGGTGGTCGCCCTGCTCGCCGTCGCGGTGGTCATCGCCGTGATCGGCGTGGCGAACACGCTGTCCCTCTCGGTCATCGAGCGCACCCGCGAGTCCGCGCTCCTGCGGGCCCTGGGCCTGACCCGGGGCCAGCTGCGCGGGATGCTCGCCCTGGAGGGCGCGCTCGTGGCGGGGGTCGGCGGGCTGCTCGGCGTGGCCCTGGGCACCGTCTACGGGTGGCTGGGCGCGGCCAGCCTGCTCGGCGGCACCGCCGGCGGCCTGGCCACCCTGGCCCTGCCGTGGGAGCGCGTCGGCGCCGTCCTGCTCGTCGCCGTGCTCGCCGGGCTCCTCGCCTCGGTGCTGCCCGGGCGCCGCGCCGCGAACACCCCACCCGTGGCGGCGCTCGCGGAGTGAGGCCCCGTAGCCTCGCCTCCCATGACGGCTTCCCCGGGCGGCGCAGCGCCGCGGCCGGCGGTCCTCCCCGAGGACCTGCCGGCCGCGGTGCTGTGGGACATGGACGGCACGCTCGTGGACACCGAGCCGTACTGGATCGACGCCGAGTTCGCCCTCGTCGCCGAGCACCGGGGCAGCTGGTCGATGGACCAGGCGCGCAGCCTGGTCGGCAACGACCTGCGCGAGTCCGCCCGCCGGCTGCGCACCGAGGGCGGCGTCGACCTGACGATCGACCAGATCGTCCGCTGGATGCTCGCCCGGGTGCGCACCGCCGTGCGCGAGCACCTGCCGTGGCGGCCCGGTGCCCCGGAGCTGCTCGCGGCGGTGCGCGAGGCCGGCGTGCCGTGCGCGCTCGTGACGATGTCGTGGGCCGAGCTCGCCGAGGAGCTCGTCGCGGCCCTGCCCGCGGGCACGTTCAGCGCGGTCGTCACCGGCGACGTCGTGAGCCGGCCCAAGCCGCACCCCGACCCCTACCTGGAGGCCGCCCGCCGCCTCGGCGTCGACCCGGGCGCCTGCGTGGCGGTCGAGGACTCCACCACCGGCGTGCGCAGCGCCCTGGCCGCCGGGGTGCCCACGGTCGGCGTCCCGCACGTCGTCGAGCTGGAGGCCGCGCCCGGGCTGGTGCGCGTGCCCACGCTGGTCGGGCGCGACCTCGCCTTCCTGGCCGCGGTGCGCGCGGGGACGGCGGTCGACGCGGGCGTGTCCCGATCGTGACCACGCGATGGCGCCGGGGCGTTCCCGGGCGGGGCCGGGACCACTAGGTTTCCGGCACCGAACGCCACACCCGAGGGGACCCATGCGAGCGAGCACGATCCGCCGACCACTGGCCGCCGCGGCCGTCCTGGCCCTGGGCGCGTCCCTGAGCGCCTGCGCCGCCAGCGAGCGCGACGAGCCCTCCGCCGCCGGCAGCGGGGAGGGCGGCGGGGGCGGCACGTTCGTCTTCGCCGCCTCCGCGGACCCGGTGATGCTCGACCCCGCCTTCGGCAGCGACGGCGAGACCTTCCGCGTCGCCCGCCAGATCTTCGAGGGCCTCGTGGGCACCGAGCCCGGCACCGCCGACCCGGCGCCGCTGCTGGCCACGGACTGGACGACCAGCGAGGACGGCCTCAGCTACACGTTCGACCTGCAGGAGGGCGTGACCTTCCACGACGGGACGGACTTCAACGCCGAGGCGGTCTGCGCCAACTTCGACCGCTGGTACGACTGGACCGGCATCAACCAGAGCCCGAACCTCAGCTACTACTACGGCAAGCTCATGCGGGGGTTCGCCGACACCGGCACCGGCATCTACGAGAGCTGCTCCGCCGACGACGAGCTGACGGCCACCATCACGCTCAACGCGCCGTTCGCGGGCTTCGTGCAGGCGCTGTCGCTGCCGGCGTTCTCGATGCAGAGCCCGACCGCGCTCGAGCAGTACGGCGCCGACGGCACCGAGGGCAGCGAGGACGACCCGCGCTTCTCCGAGTACGCCACCGCGCACCCCACCGGCACCGGCCCGTTCGTCTTCGACAGCTGGGAGACCGGCCAGCAGGTCACCCTCCAGCGCAACGAGGACTACTGGGGCGAGCCGGCGAGCATCGACACGGCGATCATCCGCACCATCTCCGACGGCAACGCCCGCCTGCAGGCGCTGCGCTCGGGCGACATCGACGGCTACGACCTCGTGGCCCCCGGTGACGTCGAGGGCCTGGAGTCCGACGGCTTCACGATCGCGAACCGGGCGCCGTTCAACATCCTCTACCTGGGCTTCAACCAGGCCGTCCCGGAGCTGCAGGACGTGCGGGTCCGCCAGGCGATCGCCCACGCGATCGACCGCGACGCGCTGATCAGCCAGTCCCTGCCCGAGGGCACGACGCCGGCGACGCAGTTCATGCCCGACCTCGTCGTGGGCTACGCCGACGACGTCACCGAGTACGACTACGACCCCGAGCGGGCCCGCCAGCTGCTGGCCGAGGCCGGCGTCCCGGACCTGACGCTGACCTTCAACTACCCGACCGGGGTCTCCCGGCCCTACATGCCCACCCCGGAGGACACCTTCCTGGCCCTGCAGGGCCAGCTGCAGGACGTCGGGATCACCGTCGTCCCGCAGGCCGACGCCTGGGCCCAGTACCTGGACCGGATCAACGGCACCGCCGACCACGGCATCCACCTGCTGGGCTGGACCGGGGACTACAACGACCCGGACAACTTCGTCGGCACCTTCTTCGGGGCGACCGGCCCGGAGTGGGGCTTCGACAACCCCGAGCTGTTCTCGGCGCTGACCGCGGCCCGCGGGCTGCCCACCGTGGAGGAGCAGACGCCGGCGTACGAGGAGATCAACCGCCAGATCTCCGAGTTCGTCCCGGGCGTGCCGCTGGCGCACCCGGTGCCCTCCCTGGCCTTCGCCCCGCGCGTGGAGGGCTACCAGGCCAGCCCCGTGCAGGACGAGGTGTGGAGCATGATCACCCTGACCGACGCCTGAGCGC
>NZ_JBZYWI010000139.1:0-7919 GCF_058932755.1 Quadrisphaera sp. DVD1 | reverse complement strand
CGCGAGCTCGGGCTGGGCAGCCGCGAGCTCGCCGCTGCCGTGCGGGCCGGGGCGCTGGTCCGCGTGGCCGAGGGCGTCGTGCTGGCCCCGGCCGCGCTGGCCACCGCCGCTGAGCCCCTGGCCTCGCTGCCGCAGCCGTTCACCCTCAGCGAGGCCCGGCAGGCGTGGGGCACCTCGCGGCGGGTGGCGGTGCCGCTGCTGGAGCTGCTGGACCGCCGCGGGCTGACCCGCCGGCTGCCCGACGCGCGGCGCGAGCTGCTGCGCTGAGCCCCCGGCCCCCGAGCCTCAGGCGTCGAGGACCTCGCCGGCGCGCCGGACCACCGGCGGGGCGGAGGACCACGGGAAGTCGATCCAGGCCTGCGTGCGCTTCCACACGTAGTCGCAGCGCACCACCGAGCGGGGCTTCTCGTAGATGACCGCGGAGCGGACCTCCTCGACGTGCCCGGCGCAGAAGTCGAGCACGAGCTCCAGGGTCTTCCCGGTGTCGGCCACGTCGTCGACGACGAGCACCCGCGCGCCGGCGATGTCCATCGTCGAGAGCACCGGCGGCAGCACCACCGGCACCTCGAGCCGCTGGTCGACGCCGGTGTAGAACTCCACGTTCATCGTCACGACGTTCTTCGCGCCGAGGGCGTAGGCCACCGCGCCCCCCGGCAGGAGGCCGCCGCGGGCGATCGCCAGGACGATCTCGGGCTCGAAGCCGTCGGCGGCCACCTGCTCGGCCAGGGCGCGCGCCGCCGTCCCGAAGCCCTCCCAGGTGAGCACCTCGCGGGCAGCGGCGTCCTGCGGCTCGTCCATCGCGCGATCGTAGGGCGGGGCGGGCGCGTCGGCCGGTCAGCGGTCGGGGCCGGGGCCGGGCTGGCAGTGCGGGCACCACCAGGTCCGGCGGCGCTCGGGGTCGCCCGGCACCTCGGCGACCACCTGGATCGTCGTGCCGCAGCGCCGGCAGGGCTCGCCGGCGCGCCCGTTCACCCAGTGCTGGTGACCGCGGCGGGTGTCGCCGGTGGTCACCTGGTGCCCGCCGGGGCTGGACGCCGAGAAGCGCAGCGCCCGCCGCGCGAGGGCCACCGCCGCGGGCAGGTCGACCTCGCCGACCGGCGTCCAGGGGCTGCGCCCGAGGAGGAAGCAGAGCTCGTTGGCCCACAGGTTGCCCAGGCCGGCCACCGCCCGCTGGTCGAGCAGGGCCGCGGCCAGCGGGCGGGCGGGGTCAGCGCCGAGGCGGCGCACGGCCTCGGCGGCGTCGAAGGCCGGGTCGAGCAGGTCCGGGCCGAGGTGGCCGACGACGTCGGCCTCGCGCGCGGTGGGCAGCAGCTCGACCACCGGCATCCGCAGCGCCACCGCCGTGCGCCCGGGCGCCGGGCCGTCGGCGGTGGTGAGGAGCACCCGCACGTCGGGGGCCAGGTGCCGGGGCAGGTGCTTGCCCGGGCCGAGCACGGTCCAGCTGCCGTCCATGCGCAGGTGGGTGTGCAGGGTCAGCGGCTCGTGCCCCGCGCCGTCGGGCCCGGCCGGCGGCAGCAGCCGGGTGAGCAGGTGCTTGCCGTGGGTGGCGGTGCCGGCGACGGTCCAGCCCGCGAGGTCGGCGGTGGCGTGGGCGGGCACCTGGAGGCGTCCGCGGGCGAGCAGGCGGCCGGTGAGGGCGGCGTCGAGCGTGCGCGCGACGCGGGCGACGCTGTCCCCCTCCGGCACTCCCCCAGCCTGCCAGGCGGCCCGGCGCGGCGCCTCAGCGCGCGGCGGCCACCGGCACGGCCGCGCCGTCGGGCAGGCCGGCGCCCTCGGGGAGGACGGCGCCCTCGGGGAGGACCAGGACCTCGTCGCCGTCCGTGCGCTCACCAGACCGCTCGTCGGGGCGCACGAGGGGGGCGACGCCGGTGCGCTCCAGGAGGACGGAGATCCCGGCCAGCACCAGACCGGCGAGGGCGATGACGATCCCGACGACCATCGTCGCCCGGTAGCCGTACCCGTCCTCGAGCACCCGCGCCCCCAGCCAGGCGCCGAGGGCGTTGGCGGTGTTGAAGGCGCCCTGGTTGGCGGCGGAGACGAGCAGGGCCGCGCCGCCGGAGGCGGCGATCACCCGGTTCTGCAGCGGGGAGGACATCATGAACGCGACGATCCCGAACGCGAACAGCGTCAGGGCGGCGCCGACCTTCGAGCCCGAGGTGACGAGGAAGATCCCCAGCACCGCGGACACCGCGGCGAGGCTGCCCATGACGGTGGCCATGGGGAAGCGGTCGCCGAGCGACCCGCCGAGCAGGGTGCCGATCGTGGTCCCGACGCCGTACCCGACGAGGACCCACACGACGGCGCCGGAGGAGAAGCCCGACACGTCGGTGAGGATCGGCGCGACGTAGCTGTAGACGGCGAACATCGCGCCGCAGCCGATCGTCGTCGTGGCCAGGGCCAGCAGCACCTGGGGGCGCTTGAAGGCGCCCAGCTCCGC
The DNA here is from genome assembly GCF_058932755.1 of Quadrisphaera sp. DVD1. Classification (NCBI taxonomy): domain Bacteria; kingdom Bacillati; phylum Actinomycetota; class Actinomycetes; order Kineosporiales; family Kineosporiaceae; genus Quadrisphaera; species Quadrisphaera sp. DVD1. The sequence continues at coordinate 5,482 of NZ_JBZYWI010000139.1, read as the reverse complement.
GCGCAGGCTCGTCGTCCGCTCGCGCTCCAGCGGCACCCAGGCCAGCAGGGCGGCCGCCGTGAGGACGCCGAGGACCGCCACGGACCCGAAGGCGACGCGCCAGCCCACGACCTGGCCCACGGCGGTGCCCAGCGGGACGCCGACGATGTTGGCGACGGTGAGGCCGGTGAACATCAGCGCGATGGCGCGGGCGGCCCTGGCGGGGCCGGCGACCGAGCTGGCGACGACGGCGCCGACGCCGAAGAACGAGCCGTGCGCCAGCGCCGTGACGAACCGGGCCACGAGCAGGGCCTCGTAGCCGGGGGCGAGCGCGATGGCGAGGTGCCCGACGGCGAACAGGCCCATCACGCCGACGAGGACGTGCTTGCGCGGGTAGCGCACCGACAGCGCGGTGAGCGTGGGGGCGCCGACCACGACGCCGAGCGCGTACGCGGAGATGATCAGCCCCGCGCGCGGGATCGAGACGCCGACGTCCTCCGCCACCTGGGGCAGCAGCCCCATCATGAGGAACTCGGTGGTGCCGAGCGCGAAGGCGCCCACGGCGAGGGCGATGAGGGCCTTGGGCACGGGGCCTCCGGGGGCTGGACAGCGGTCTGGGAAGGACGGCGCTGTCCACCTCCATGGTCACACGGCGCAGCGCCGCGAGCGCGCACCGGCGTCCCGGTGCGGCCTTCCAGGTGCGGCGCGCCCGCCTCAGGAGCAGCGTGAGGGCCATGGACCACACGACGCTCGGCCGCACCGGTGTGCAGGTCAGCCAGCTCTGCCTCGGCACGATGATGTTCGGCCAGTGGGGCAACCCCGACCACGACGACTCGATCCGGATCATCCACGCGGCGCTGGACGCCGGGATCAACTTCGTCGACACCGCGGACGTCTACTCCGGCGGCGAGTCGGAGGAGATCGTCGGCAAGGCGCTGGCGGGCGGCCGCCGCGAGGAGGTGGTGCTCGCCACCAAGGCGCACGGGCGGATGGGCGAGGGCCCGCTCCGCCAGGGCAACTCCCGCCGCTGGATCGTCCAGGAGGTGGAGAACAGCCTGCGCCGCCTGCAGACCGACCACATCGACCTCTACCAGATCCACCGCCCCGACCCCACGGTCGAGATCGACGAGACCCTCGGCGCGCTCACCGACCTCGTGCGCGCCGGCAAGGTCCTCTACGTCGGCTCCTCCACCTTCCCCGCCCACGAGGTGGTCGAGGCGCAGTGGGTGGCCAAGGAGCGCGGCCGGGAGCGGTTCGTCACCGAGCAGCCGCCGTACTCGATCCTCGTCCGCGGCATCGAGCGCGACGTGCTCCCCGTCGCCCAGCAGTTCGGGATGGGCGTGCTCCCCTGGAGCCCGCTGGCCGGGGGCTGGCTGACCGGCCGCTTCCGCAAGGGCCAGGACGCCCCGCAGTCCAGCCGCGCCCAGCGCCTCCCGGCCCGCTACGACCTGTCCACGCCGGAGAACCAGGCCAAGCTCGACGCCGTCGAGGCCCTCGTGGCGCTGGCCGACGAGGCGGGCCTGTCGATGGTGCACCTGGCCATCGCCTTCACCCTCGCCCACCCGGCGGTCACCTCGCCGATCATCGGGCCGCGCACGATGGAGCAGCTGGAGAGCCAGCTGGGCGCCGCCGACGTGCGGCTGTCCGCCGACGTCCTCGACCGCATCGACGAGATCGTCCCGCCCGGCACGACCCTCTCCTCCGTGGACGCCGGGTACGCGCCCGCCGTCCTCACCGACGCCTCCCGGCGCCGGCGCTGAGCTCCGACCCCTCCCCCGACGACTCCCCTCTCGACCTCCCCTCTCGACTTCCCAGGAGACCCCTCCGTGCAGACCCGACAGCTCCGCGAGCTCCTCGTCCCCGCCATGGGACTGGGGTGCATGGGCATGAGCGAGTTCTACGGCGCCGGCGACGACGCCGAGTCCACCGCCACGATCCACCGCGCCCTCGACCTCGGCGTCACGCTCCTCGACACCGCCGACATGTACGGCCCCTTCACCAACGAGCAGCTGGTCGGGAAGGCCATCGGCGACCGGCGCGAGGAGGTCGTGCTCGCGACGAAGTTCGGGAACGAGCGCCACCCCGACGGCTCCCGCAACGTCAACGGCCGCCCCGAGTACGTGCACGCCGCCGCCGACGCCTCCCTGGAGCGCCTGGGCGTCGAGCACATCGACCTCTACTACCAGCACCGCGTCGACCCCGACGTCCCCGTCGAGGAGACCTGGGGCGCGATGAGCGAGCTCGTCCAGGAGGGCAAGGTGCGCTTCCTGGGCATCTCCGAGGCCGCACCGGAGACCATCCGGCGCGCGAACGCCGTCCACCCCGTCACCGCGGTGCAGACCGAGTGGTCGCTGTGGACCCGGGACGTGGAGGAGAACGGCGTCCTGGACACCGTGCGCGACCTCGGGATCGGGTTCGTGCCCTACTCCCCGCTGGGGCGGGGCTTCCTCACCGGCGCCATCCGCACGCCCGACGACTTCGCGCCGGACGACTTCCGCCGCCACAACCCGCGCTTCCAGGGCGAGAACTTCACGAAGAACCTCGAGCTGGTCGACCGGGTGCGCCAGATCGCCGACGCGAAGGGCGTGACGCCGAGCCAGCTCGCCCTGGCCTGGGTGCTCGCGCAGGGCCCGGACGTCGTCCCGATCCCGGGCACCCGCAAGGTCGCGCGGCTGGAGGAGAACGTCGGGGCCCTGGACGTGGAGCTGACCGCCGAGGACCTCGCGCGGATCGACGAGGCGGCCCCGGCCGGCTCCACGGCCGGCGACCGCTACCCCGACATGTCGGCCGTGCACCGCTGACCCCGCTGAGCGCGGGGCGTCCCTGCACCCGTCTGGTGGGTGCAGGGACGCCCCGTGCTCGCGCGCGGTGGGCACAGATCCGCCCACCGCGCGCGAGCGGCCACGTGGACGCAGGGTCAGCGCTTGATCATCCCGTGCGGGTCGAGGACGTACTTCTTCGCCGCTCCGGCGTCGAACTCCGCGTAGCCGCGGGGCGCGTCGTCGAGGGAGATCGGCGTCGCGTTGACCGCCTTCGCGATCTGCACCCTGTCGTGCAGGATCGCCATCATCAGCTGCCGGTTGTACTTCATCACCGGGCACTGGCCCGTGGTGAACGACAGCGACTTCGCCCAGCCGGTGCCGAGGTCGAGGGAGAGCGCGCCCCGCCGGGAGGCCTCGTCGGCCGCGCCCGGGTCACCGGTGACGTACAGGCCCGGGATGCCCAGCGCCCCGCCGGCCGCGGTCAGCCCCATGAGGGAGTTGAGCACCGTCGCCGGGGCCTCCTTGGCGGAGTCGGCGCCGTGGCCGCGGGCCTCGAAGCCCACCGCGTCGACGCCGCAGTCGACCTCGGGCACGCCGAGGAGCTGCTCGACCTGGTCCTTCGGGTCGCCCTTGGAGACGTCGACCGTCTCGCAGCCGAAGCTGCGCGCCTGCGCCAGGCGCTCCTCGTTGAGGTCCCCGACGATGACGACCGCCGCCCCGAGCAGCTGGGCCCCGACGGCGGCCGCCAGCCCCACCGGGCCGGCCCCGGCGATGTACACGGTCGAGCCGACGCCGACCCCGGCAGTGACCGCGCCGTGGAAGCCCGTCGGGAAGATGTCCGAGAGCATCGTCAGGTCGAGGATCTTCTCCATCGCCTGGTCCTTGTCCGGGAACCGGAGCAGGTTCCAGTCGGCGTAGGGCACGAGGACGTACTCGGCCTGGCCGCCGACCCAGCCGCCCATGTCGACGTACCCGTACGCCGAGCCCGGGCGGTCGGGGTTGACGTTGAGGCAGATGCCCGTCTTGCGCTCCTTGCAGTTGCGACAGCGGCCGCAGGCGATGTTGAAGGGCACCGAGACGAGGTCGCCCTCCTTGATGACCTCCACGTCGCGCCCGACCTCGACCACCTCGCCGGTGATCTCGTGGCCCAGCACCAGCCCTTCGGGGGCGGTGGTCCGGCCGCGGACCATGTGCTGGTCGGAGCCGCAGATGTTCGTGGAGACGGACTTGAGGATCACCCCGTGGTTGACCGGGCGCCCGACGTTCGCCGGGTTGACGCCCGGGCCGTCCTTGAGCTCGAACGTCGGGTAGTCGATGTCGATGACCTCGACCCCGTGACCGTTGTAGGCGACCGCCTTGTTGGTGGACATCGTGCGCGCCCCTCCCCGCCCCGCGGGCGACCGGGAGCTCCGTCCGCGGCGCGTCGCTGCGCCCGGGTGCGCTCCCTCCGGCGCGGCGTCACCGGTGACGCCGCTGTCCCGGTCCTCCCGACCGTAGGCGCGCACCGGCGGTGGGACAAGGGGCACGGATCGGGCACGGACCGGGCACGGACCGGGCACGGACCGGGCACGGACCAGGCATGGACGCCGGCCGGCGGGGCATGGCGCGGCCATGGCCGATGAGCTGCGCAAGGGCGACCACGTGACCTGGTCCTCCCACGGGTCGAAGGTCCCTGGAGAGGTGGAGGAGGAGATCACGTCCGACACCGAGGCGGCCGGGCGCACCGTCCGCGCGTCGGAGGACGACCCCCAGTACCTCGTGAAGAGCGACAAGAGCGGCAAGGAGGCCGTGCACAAGCCGTCGGCGCTGCACGAGGACTGAGCCGCCCGCGGGTCTGGTGCACCGTCGGGGGCGGCTCCTAGCGTCGTCCCATGGACACCGAGCCCGCTCCCGACGCGCCCCGTCCCCGCGTGCGCTACTACGCCGCGCAGTCGCTCGACGGCTACCTCGCCGAGGTCGACCAGTCGATCGACTGGCTCACCCGCTACACCGGCCACCCGGCCGCGGGCGAGCCGCTCGACGGCGACTTCGAGCGGTTCTCCGCCGACGTCGGCGCATGGGTCATGGGCGCGCGCACGGCCGAGTTCCTCATCGGCGAGGGCGCGCCGTGGGCCCCGCCCGGGGTGCCCGTGTGGGTGCTCAGCCACCGCGACCTGCCGGTGCCGGACGGCGTCCGGCTCAGCGCGCGGCCCGCGCCGGAGCTCCTGCGCGAGGAGGTCCTGCCCGCGGCCGGCGCCCGGGACGTGTGGGTGGTCGGCGGCGGCCCGGTGGCGCAGGCCCTGGCCGACGCGGGGCTGCTCGACACGCTCGAGGTGACGGTCGTGCCCGTGGTGCTCGGTGCCGGGGTCCCGCTCTTCAGCGGCCGCCTGGAGCGCCCGTTCGCCCTGGAGTCCGTGCGCCCGTTCGACAACGGCATGGTGCAGCTCGTCTACCGGCTCACCCCAGGGGGCGCAGGCGCGCGCTGAGGTGCAGCCGCGCGCCCTCGCCGGAGCCGCTGCGCAGGGCCAGGTCCCACCCGCCGGGCGCGTCCCCCGCCGGGTGGGCGAGCAGGTCCACGGTCGAGGGCAGCAGCACCGGCCGGGCGAAGCGCACGTCGGCCACCACCGCGGCGGGCAGCCGCGGCGCCACGGCGGACGCGGCCCGGGCGAGGGTCCACATGCCGTGGGCGATCGCCCGCGGGAAGCCCAGGGCCCGGGCCGTGAGCGGGTGGAGGTGGATCGGGTTGACGTCGCCGCTCACCC